>JAABSK010000052.1 GCA_011390435.1 Desulfobacteraceae bacterium
CCCGGCTTGTTTTTTCCCAAGAATAAATTTTCCCAGTTTCTGGTCATTTTCCAGAATATGGTTTAAAATCCAGTCCTCCAGGTGGACAATCAGGTCATCTACTGCTTTGGCAGAATATTCCAGGTGCTTCTTTCGAAAGACCTTCAGATCTTTTATAAACGCCTTGTGCTTCAGGGTATGCACGCCGGTGTCCGGATAGTTGTATTTTGCCATATATTCTTCTTCAAGTTTAAAATGGTGGTTCGCATACATGGTCAAAAACCCTGTGGTATAAGGAAAAAGGCTTTTTTCTTTGTCGTCGGACCAGGTCTGCTTGAGTTTTTCAAACAGATCGATCAACTGTTTGTGCTGAAAATCCTGCCAGATCACACCGGTTTCATAGTTGGTATTAAGTTTCAAGGCACTCTCCTGTAAAATTGTAAAGCGAACCCTTTAGAGTATCAGCCGCATCATTTTAAAGCAAACACATATTACGCCGGACCGGTTTTCATGATCTTGATAAAAATTGTGTAAAATGATATTGTTCCTTTTTTTTTAGATGTGTGACAGTAATTGAGGTGATACACCATATTGGCCAAACAGGATAAGTTCATATTCAAATGCCAGTCCTGCGGGAATTCAGCGCCCAAATGGATGGGCAGGTGCCCGGATTGCGGGGCCTGGGACAGTCTTGTGGAAGAGCGGATGATCCTGGGAGGCAAAAAACGGCGTGGCGCTTCTTTGATCCCCGAACCCGTGCGGATTGATTCGGTTGAGGTAAAATCAGACAGCCGGGTGAAAACCGGAATGGCTGAGTTTGACCGGGTGCTTGGCGGCGGCATAGTGGATGGATCGCTGACCCTGATCGGCGGAGATCCTGGGATTGGAAAATCCACTTTAATGCTGCAGGTATTGTCTTCACTGGCCTGCACCGGCAAAAAATGCCTCTATGTTTCAGGTGAAGAGTCGGTTCTGCAGTTGTCCATGCGGGGAAAACGTCTGGAATCCCTTGGAGCGTCTTTGTTTGTGGTGTCGGAAACCGATTTGAATGCCATTCTGGCCATGGTGGAACACGCCCGCTATGATGCATTGGTGATCGATTCCATCCAGACGGTTTTTCATCCGGATGTGGCCTCGACTCCGGGCAGTGTGACCCAGATTCGGGAAGCATCCATGCAGTTTATGAAACTTGCCAAATCCACCGGTATCCCGGTTTTTCTTGTGGGGCATGTCACCAAAGTCGGCGCAATTGCAGGGCCCAGAATCATGGAACACATGGTGGATACCGTGCTCTATTTTGAAGGGGACAAAAGCCATGTGTTCCGGATATTAAGAGCGGTGAAAAACCGGTTTGGATCAACCAACGAGATCGGCGTGTTTGAAATGAATGAGGCCGGTCTTGCCCAGGTGCCCAATCCTTCTGCGGTTTTTCTGGCAGAACGCGCTGCTGTGTCTCCGGGGTCTGTGGTGACTGCCTGTATGGAAGGCACCCGTCCGATCCTGGTGGAAATCCAGGGGCTGGTATCCAGTTCCGGACTGGGGACACCGCGGCGGACAATTCTTGGGCTGGATAATCATCGGGTGGCCCTGATCATGGCAGTGATGGAAAAGCGGCTGGGCATGAATCTGTCCGGCCTGGATGTGTTCATGAATGTGGCAGGCGGAGTGAAAATCGTTGAACCTGGCGCAGACCTGGCCATTGCCTCTGCCCTGGCTTCCAGCTTTCTGGACAAAGCCATGGATCAGAAAACCATATTCATCGGCGAGATCGGCCTGACCGGCGAGATCCGTTCTGTGGGCCATGTCCAGGCCCGGATAAAAGAAGCGGCAAAGATGGGGTTTAACCGCTGCCTTGTGCCGTCCGGTGCGATCAAACAATTGTCAAAAATTAAAGGCATGACCATTGAAAGCGTCAGTTTTTTAAAAGATGCCATGGGAGTTTCGTTTTAATGGCTGCCAAAAAGAAAAAAGCCGGGAATCCATGGGAAGATCACCTGACCCGGAAGGCCCGGTCTGAAAACTATCCGGCGCGGTCTGTTTATAAGCTGGCAGAAATTCAGCAGAAATTCAATCTGATTCAAAAAAGCGACCATGTGCTGGATCTGGGGTGTTACCCGGGGTCCTGGCTGCTGTATGCTGCCCAGCAGACCGGAAAAGACGGGAAGGTTCTGGGAATTGATTTAAATGCTGTGGAAATCGCGCTTCCAGCGCATGCAGCAGCCGTTCAAAAAGACATTCTGGCAGTGGACGATGCCGATTTTCTGGCGGGATACACACCGTTTGATGTGATCCTCAGCGATATGGCACCGGCAACCACCGGCCGAAAAGATGTGGATGCGATGCGGTCTTTTGAATTGTGCGATATGGCCTTTCAGGTGGCAGTTTCCCACTTGAAACCCACAGGTCATTTTGTCTGCAAGATATTCCAGGGCAGTGAATTTGACGGATTCCAGAAAAAAATCAAACCCTATTTTCAGACATGTAAAATTTTTAAACCGGACAGTTGCAGAAAACAAAGCAAAGAAATTTATATTATCGCAAAAGATAGAAAGTCAGGAGGGAGAACCAATGTCAGGACATAGCAAATGGTCGACCATAAAGCATAAAAAAGGTGCGGCCGATGCCAAAAGGGGGAAGCTTTTTACCAAATTGATCAAGGAGATCACTGTTGCTGCGCGCATGGGCGGCGGAGACCCTGATGCAAATCCACGATTACGCCATGCCCTGAATACTGCACGGGCTCAGAACATGCCCAAAGACACATCAGAACGGGCCATCAAGAAGGGGACAGGCGATCTTGATGGTGTGAATTACGAAGAGATCACCTATGAAGGGTATGGCCCCGGTGGGGTGGCGGTTCTGGTGGAATGCCTTACAGACAACCGTAACCGGACGATTGCCGAGGTGCGCCATGCTTTTGGCAAGGCTGGCGGGAATGTCGGAACCGATGGTTGTGTTGCCTGGATGTTTGACAAAAAAGGCTTGATATCGGTCAGCAAGGCGGATTCCGACGAAGATACGCTGATGGAAGTCGCGCTTGAAGCAGGTGCTGAAGATATCAGGGAGGAAACCGACTCTTTTGAGATTATCACGGACCCGGCTGATTTTGATACAGTGAAAGATGCGATTGATGCGGCACAGGTCAAATATGATCTGGCGGAAATTACCATGATTCCCCAGAACATGACAGCAGTGGAAGGCAAGGATGCCGAGCAGATGCTCAAATTCATGGAAACCCTGGATGATTGTGATGATGTCCAGAAGTTCTACACCAATGCAGATATTCCTGATGAGGCTTTTGATGCCATGCAGTAAGCTTAATGGCGCATCAGCTCTGCCTTGTTTTTTAAAGGTTGATCATTTTTTGAACCGCCCCCAGCGCTTTTTGCCTGATCTCTTCGGGCACTGTGACCTGGCCGGTCAGATGCTCAAGGCTGTCGGCAAGGGTTTCAAGCGTGATTTTTTTCATGTCAGGACAGTGCATTTTTTCAGATGCCGCATAAAATTTCTTGTCTGGATGGGCTTTTGAAATAGGATAAAGCAAGCCGTTTTCCGTTCCCAGAATAAAAGATGTGTGGGAGGAGGTCCCGGCAAAGGTGATCATGCCGGATGTGGACTGGATGCTGTCTGCCAGGGCAAGCACTTCCGGAGGGCATTCAGGGTGAGCGATAAACAAGGCTTCAGGATGCGCTGTGCGGGCAAGTTCAACATCCCGGGCGGTCAGGGTGTTGTGAAAAGGGCAGTATCCATCCCAGAGATGGATTTTTTTGCTGGTATTGGCAGCTGCATACTGGGCCAGATTTTTATCCGGTGTCATTAAGATTTCGTCTGAATCCATGCTGTTGACAATTTTGATGACATTGGCAGAGGTGCAGCAGATATCTGAGACCGCTTTTACCGCAGCAGATGAGTTTACATAGGTGATCACGGGAATATTGCCCAGCGCCTGTTTTTTCTGCGTCAGGGCCGCAGGGTCGACCATGTTTGCCATGGGGCAGCCTGCATCAGGGGCCGGCAGCAGGACGGTTTTGTCCGGACAGAGAATATAGGCGGTTTCAGCCATAAAGTGAACACCGCAAAAAACAATAATGTCTGCATCGGTTCTGGCGGCCTTGATGCTCAGTTCAAGCGAGTCTCCGCACAGGTCAGCCACATCCTGTATCTCGGGAGGCTGGTAATTGTGGGCCAGGATAATGGCATTTTTTTCTTTTGCCAGTTGTCTGATCTGTTCTTTCATTGTCTAACCTTAAAAATTATCGTTCATATCAATGATGTTAACGCCTGCGGGCGGCGTAAATTCAAATGTATCCGAAGGGATGGTGCGAAACTGTATGTTTGAAAATTCAAAAACCGTTGTATCGCCCTGGGAATTTTGGGTGATCACCTTTTGGATGAGGGTTTCTTGTCTGGAAACCCAGATTTGAATGGATGCAATATCAGAGGACGGCTTTTTTGCTGTCAGGCGCAGTTCAAACCACTGATCGGTGGTCTCGGCCAGATGGATGTCATACGTTTTCCGAATCAGGGTGATATCTGATAAAAACGCACCACCGCCGCCGGATTTAAAAAACGTTGCCGCCTCTCCCTGCATCACCTGGTTTTCCTGGGGGCGGTATATCCACAGGCGGCTGCCATTGGTGATGATTTCATGGCGATCCGGTTTAAGATAGATCCAGCGCATTTTCCCCGGATGGCTGAATGCAGCTTCACCAGAGGCGATTTCACTGATATCCAGCGCTTCAAGAGTGGAAATCTGAATAAAGTCGGCCTCAAAGCTGTTTCTGGCATATTTTTTTTCAACCGCATCCATGATGTCGCCTGCCAGTGCCGGGTTTTTTTGTTCAGCAAACGCAGGCTGAGTGACACAGAAAAAAAGGCAGAACAGGCAGATGCCGGAAAAAAAAGTGGTCAAAGATTTCATTTTTCCTCCTTTGCAGAGTTTGATACCATGCCGGGGTTATGCCAGAAGCTTACGGATATCCTTTCGCTTGTCTTCAGCATAGATCCGTCTGAGCTTGGGTTTTTCAATTTTACCGGTGGGGTTCCTGGGAACATCACCGAAAAAGACTTTTTTAAGGCGCTTGTAACGGGGAAGGCCTTGTTGAAACTCGAGAATATCATTTTCGCACAGGATACATCCGGGTTTCACACTGATAATGCCTGCTGGAATTTCCCCGAGACGGTCATCGGGGATCCCGATGACCGCAATGTCTTTGATTTTGCTGTTTTGCTGGAAAAAATGTTCAATTTCAACCGGGTATATGTTTTCACCGCCGTAGATGATCATATCTTTCTTCCGGTCCACCAGCCAGATAAATCCGTCTTTGTCATATCGGGCAATGTCGCCGGTATGCAGCCATCCGTCTTTCAGGGTCTGGGTGGTTGCTTCAGGATTTTTATAGTATTCTTTCATCACTCCGGGGCCTTTGACAACCAGTTCCCCGGATTCATTTGCAAACAGATGATTGCCCATCTTGTCGATGATGCTGGCTTCCCATCCGCTTCCCGGCAGTCCGATGGGGCCGATTCTGCCGGCATTCTCAACGCCCAGATGGATGCAGCCCGGGCCGGTGGATTCGGTAAGGCCATAGTTGGTATCATATGCCTGACCGGGAAAATATTTGTGCCAGTTTTCGATCAGGCTGGGGGGCACCGGCTGTGCGCCTGCATGCATCAGCCGCCATTGAGACAGGGAATAGTCGGACAGGACAATCTCCTTATTTTCAATGGCAATCAGGATATCATGGGCCCAGGGCACTAGCAGCCATACAATGGTACACTGCTCTTCAGATACGGTTTCAATGATGGCTTTGGGGTTTACCCCCTTTAAAAGCACCCCTTTTCCCCCCACCAGAAAACTGCCCATCCAGTGCATTTTGGCCCCGGTGTGGTAGAGTGGCGGGATGCACAGAAAAATATCTTCATGGGTCTGGTGATGATGTGCCTGTTCGACATAACAGGCATGTTCAAGATTTTTATGGGTCAGCAGAACCGCTTTGGGTGTTCCGGTGGTTCCGCTGGTGAAATAGAGGGCAGCATCATCGTCCGGTTCAATATCAACCCGGGGCGGACAGTCTTTGGGATGTGATTTGATAAACGCTGAATAAGGGGTGGCCCATTCAGGGCATTCCGCCTGGGGCCCTGCAAAAATCCAGAGCGCAACATGCTGGTCCAGTTCCGGTTTCACCGCTTCAATCCGGCTGATAAATTCTTCACCGAAAATAAAGACTTTGGCCTGGGAGGTATTGGTGCACAATAGAATTTTATCGGATTCAAACCGGAAATTCAGTGGAACGGCCCAGGCGCCTGTGGATAAAATCCCAAAATAGATAGGAAGCCATTCCAGGCAATTGGTCATGAGTTGAATCACCTTGTCGCCTTTTTGAATACCGTAACTGTCCAGGGCATTGGCAAGCTGGTTTGCTGACTGGTAAAACGCTTCCCAGGTGATGGTTTTTCGGGTTGTTTGATCGGCAGTCCTTTCGATCAGGGCTGTTTCATGTCTGTATTTTTCTGCATTGGATGCTAAAATCTGCGTGATAATCATGAATAAACATCAGTCCTCAAGTTGAATAAAAAATCCTGCCGCGCAACTATAAAACACGGCAGGATTATATTCAACAGGTTTTGTCGTCTTTGATCAGTCTTTTTTAACCTCTTCAAAATCGGCATCAACCACGTCATCATCTTTTGATGCGTTGCCTGACCCGGCATCTCCGGCAGGGCCGGCACCGCCCTGACCATCCTGTGCAGCCTGCTGATACATGACTTCCGCCAGCTTATGGGAGGCCTGTGACAGCGCTTCCATTTTCTGCTTGATGTCGTCAATGTTGCTGGAATCCTTGGTCTGTTTTAATGCCTCGACAGCTGCTTCAATATTTTTCCGGGTGTCCTGATCAACCTTGTCGCCATGTTCTTTCAAGGTTTTTTCTGTCTGATCCACCAGTGCTTCAGCACTGTTTTTAGTGTCCACCAGTTCTCTTTTTTTCTTATCTTCATCCGCATGCATTTCAGCATCCTTGACCATTCGCTGGATCTCTTCTTCGCTCAGGCCGCTGGCGGCAGTGATGCGGATGGACTGTTCTTTGTTGGTCGCCTTGTCTTTGGCGGCAACATGAACGATACCGTTGGCATCAATATCAAATGAAACTTCAATCTGTGGAACGCCTCTGGGTGCCGGCGGGATATCTGCCAGTTCAAATTGACCCAGGGTCTTATTGTCCGCAGCCATCTGTCGTTCCCCCTGAAGCACATGGATGGAGACGGCCGGCTGATTATCTGCAGCAGTTGAAAATACCTGGCTTTTTTTGGTGGGAATGGTGGTGTTCTTTTCAATGAGTTTGGTCATGACGCCGCCCAGGGTTTCAATGCCAAGTGAGAGCGGTGTAACATCCAGCAGCAGGACATCATTGACATCTCCCTGCAGAACGCCCGCCTGAACAGCAGCACCCATGGCAACGACTTCATCCGGATTAACGCCTTTGTGGGGTTTTTTCCCAAATATTTTTTCAACCCGCTCCTGAACAGCAGGCATCCGGGTCATGCCGCCGACCAGAACCACTTCATCAACTCCGGCAGAGCCCAGTTTGGCGTCTCGGATCGCGTCCTTGCAGGGCTTTTCAAGCTTGTCAAGGAGGTCAGCGACCAGAGATTCAAGTTTTGCCCGTGTTAATTTGACATCCAGATGTTTGGGGCCGGATGCATCCGCTGTGATAAACGGCAGATTGATGCTGGTTTCAGTTGAGCTGGACAGTTCCATTTTGGCTTTTTCAGCGGCTTCTTTTAACCGCTGGAGTGCCATTTTATCGCTACGGACATCAATGCCCTGCGCTTTTTTAAATTCGTCTGCCACATATTCGATAATTCTCAAGTCAAAATCTTCACCGCCCAGATGGGTATCACCGGAAGTGGATTTCACCTCAAAAACACCGTCTCCGATTTCCAGTACGGAAACATCAAATGTGCCGCCGCCAAGGTCGAATACGGCAATTTTTTCTTCCTTTTTCTTATCCAGGCCATAGGCAAGGGATGCTGCCGTGGGCTCATTAATAATACGTTTGACCTCAAGCCCGGCAATTTTTCCGGCATCTTTTGTGGCCTGCCGCTGACTGTCGTTAAAATAAGCAGGAACCGTAATAACCGCTTCTGTTACCTCTTCACCCAGATAATCTTCCGCGGTTTTCTTGATATTTGCCAGGATGAAAGATGAGATTTCAGCCGGGCTGTATTGTTTTCCCCTGATATTGATGCGGGTGTCTCCGTTGGATGCCGCTTCAATTTTATAGGGAAGATTCGGGATGTCGGTTTGAATCTCATTTGAATTGAATTTCCGCCCGATCAACCGTTTGACGCCGAAGATGGTGTTTTCAGGATTGGTGACAGCCTGGCGTTTTGCTGCCTGGCCGACAATCCGTTCGCCACTTTCGGAAATGGCGACAATTGAAGGGGTTGTTCGTCCGCCTTCTGCATTGGTGATGATTTTTGCCTCACCACCGGCTTCCATAATTGCAACACATGAATTGGTTGTTCCAAGATCGATACCGATTATTTTGCCCATAACTAGCCTCCAGAATACCTTTATTTTTCTTTAATATCTTCCGTTTTGTTTTGTACGTTTTTCGAGACAACAACCATGGCAGGTCGAATCAATCTGTCATGCAGCACATATCCTTTTTGAAGCACTTTACTGACGGTGTTATCCGGCAGATCATCTGTCTCTTCCTGGGTGACAGCCTGATGATAATTGGGATCGAACGGCTGGCTCTCTGCATCCACAGGTTTGACATGATAGGTTTCAAAGAGTTTGATAATCTCTTTGTGGGTGAGCTTTACGCCTTCAAGCAGTGCTTTTTCATCTGAAGTATCCTCTGCAGATACAATCGCCCTTTCAAGGTTGTCCACAACCGTCAGCATCTGTCTGAAAACCGATTCATTGGCAAACTTCTTGAATTCATCAATTTCTCTTTGTTTGCGTTTCTTATAGTTTTCAAACTCGGCAGAAAGCCGTAAAACACGATCCTTTTCTATCGTAAGCTGTTCTTTGATATCCTTCAGTTCCTCTGTTTGATTCGTATCTGTCTGACGGGCTGCACCGGTGTCAGCTGATGTGTTGTTGTCTTTTGCTTTTTCAGCCTTTTTGGGCGGAGAATCTGTTTTCTTATTTTCGTTCAGGTCATTTGTCTTTTCAGTTGCCAATTTTTTCTCCTACTCAAACAGTCCTTATTTTTAAACGGTGTTGGGTTTGATTTGTGTCAATTAAAATTATGGCAGAAAAATAAGTCAGTTTAAAAGCATGTCAAGGTGAAAATATGAAGAAGCGGGAAAAGAAAAGATCCGGCTGGCAGAAAGGGTAGCGGGAAATGTCAAAACCGGGATCGATCCACGACACAGAAGAAATCACTTATCGCTGCTTCCTTCCGGACCTGACGAGGTTCATGGCCTTCTGTTACGAGGCGACCGGTCAGAATATTCCATACCCGGCCTGCACAGCCGGAACTTTATTTTATAGATGTTTTTTCTCTTTTTTTCAAGTGTAATCTTTCTTTCAATATTATCAATGGAAGCGGTTTGCCGTCTGCAGACAAAAAATACTGTTTGAACAACGATTTTTTTTTGCTATAGTAAAAGAATGTTTGAGACCCGGTTTTCAAGTGCTGTCCGGGGGGTGACATCAAACACCGATGGCAGGGAATTAATTCTATATCACAGGAGAATCGTATGAGCGAAATAGTGAACCAGGGAGATCAGTCGATTATCAAACCAGGAACTGACGTTGTGGCCTCCATGGCAGAGGATTTCAAAACTGACCTGCTTTCTGTGATCAACGCCTCCACTGCTGATGTGGTGATTGATCTGGACGGGGTGGAAATGGTCGATTCTGTCGGTATCGGTGTGATTATTGCTGCGCATAATACACTGAACCAGGCCGGCAGAAAGCTCAAGGTGATCAATGTGGCAAAAGATGTATATGGTCTGTTTACCACCATGAGATTGAATCGCCGTTTCACTGTCGAAGGTGTCGGATAACGCATCCTCAAAAAATGAAACCCCGGATAAAAATATGGCTGATGATTCTGGCGCTGGTGTTTTTGAGCTCAGGCTGCCAGGATGATAACGGGAAAGATGACTATTCGGGGGTTTCAGACCTGATCGCCGACAGAAACAAAGCCCGCTATCATCAGGCGGAACGATCTTCAGGCAAGCCAGATCGTCCTGACACAACACCACTGGAAAAAGAGACCTCCTCCCGGCTTGAGTCGGAAGCCAGCCGGAACGAGGCGCTCTCTTCTATTGCCTTATATGAGGAAGATGTTGAAATCATCGGAAGTGCATCTGGCCGGTCTCTTGCAAAAGGGGTGGCCTATATCAATAAAAACGGGCAGATTGTTCGGATAAAAATACTCAAAAAAGAATAGGCCGGGTTTTTCGATTATATCCGGCGTTTAAATGCATCAGATCCGCATGGCAGATCAAAGTCCTGGTTTTCTTCCGGCGGGGTTTCAGGCGCTTTTTCAACTGGCGCGGGTTTTTCAGGTTCGATTGAGCCGCCCAGGCTGATGATTTTTTCTTCATATGTTTTAATTTTCTGGTTTGCTGCAGAGAGTTTCTGGATCGATGTTTCCTGTACTTTTTCAAGGGCCTTTATGGCGCTGGATTGTGATGCAAGCTGTTTTTTGTGGTTTTCAGCGATTCTTCCCCATTTTGTATTCAGTTTCTTTTCAACAGATTTGGTGAGGGTCTGGGTCATGAAAATATTGAGCAGTTCGGCAAATACGGCAATGACCGTGACATAGATCAGTCCATCTGCCTGAAGGAAGTACAATATGCATACAATAAGAATGGATGTGAAAAATACCATTTTTTTGATTGTGAAATTAAGTTAATGTAAAACTGCACATTGCTTTTAAATGGGTGGTCGGGGCGAGAGGATTCGAACCTCCGACATCCTGCTCCCAAAGCAGGCGCGCTACCAGGCTGCGCTACGCCCCGATGTTCATGATCAATACCATCCGGTCAAATATCATTTTCATCCGGTAAATGCAAGGTCTTTTCTCACGCATGGAACATCCCGGGGCAATTTTCTTGACACCTATATATATAAGCATTATACTAATTAACTTTTTGTTAGGGTGATTCTCAATGTAATATAGGTTTATATTACATTTTTTGCTTATTGAAAGAGCAGGCAATCATTAATTCAGTTTTAATACAAAGATTACAGGACAAACAACATGCAGGTAAAAATTGAAGATAAAAGCAGTGTGAAAAAAGTGCTGTCTTTTGAAATTCCCAAAGAGGCCATCGCCAAAGAGCTGAACAAAGCTTATACTGAATTGAAAAAAAATGCAGATGTCAAAGGATTCAGAAAGGGCAAAATTCCCAGAAAAGTTCTGGAAAACCGTTTTTCAAAGGATGTTCATGCTGATGTGGCGCCGCGGCTGATTCAGGAGGCCTTTATCAATGCAATTCAGGAGCATGACCTTAAAATTGTCGGTGGTCCTCAGATGGATCCGCCGCAGCTGGACCCGAACAGTTCATATGCCTTTGATATTACGGTGGAAGTAAAACCGGAGCTTGGCGATATTGATTTTGAAGGGGTGGAGCTGAAGAAAACCAAATATGAAGTTTCCGACGGTGAAATTGAAAGTCAGCTTTATATGATCCAGAAAACCCTGTCAAAAAAGGAAACGGTTCAGGAAGCGCGTCCTGTAAAAGCGGATGATTTTGTACTGATTGATTATGAAGGCTATGTGGATGGCCAGCCGTATGATGCAACACCAAAGGTGGAAAATTATGTCATGGCCATTGGGAAAGGCCAGCTGCCAGAAGAGTTTTCCGATAAGCTCATCGGCGCCATTCCAGTTCAGGAGCTTGAAGTCGATGTGGTCTATCCCGAAGATCATTCCGATGAAAATCTCAAAGGCAGAACCATCACATACAAAGTGACGTTAAAAGAGATTCAGGAAGAAATTCTTCCGGAGCTGAACGATGATCTGGTCAAAGATCTGGGTAAGTTCGAGACACTGGACGAGGTCAGGCAAACCATCCGGGACAATATGGAAAAAGGGTTTGCCCAGCGGATCAAGCACGAGCTTTCCGAACAGATTTTTCAGGCCCTGCTGGAAAAATGTGAATTTGAAGTTCCTGATGCCCTGGTTGAAGGAGAACTTGAGGGGATTATCATGGAAACTGAACAGGCATATGCTGCCAACAACACGTCGCTTGAAGAAGCTGGCCTTACCAAAGAGGCCATGAGAAGCCAGTACCGTGATGTCGCTGAAAAGCAGGCCCGGCGGCATTTGATTCTGGACAAGATCATCAGTCAGACCAGTCTTGAACTGACGGACGAAGATCTGGAAAAAAGTTATGAAGAGATGGCTGCCGGTATGAACGCTCCTGTGGATGCGATTAAGAATTATTTCAGCATGGATCCAAAACAGCTGGAATATTATAAACACACGCAGCTTGAAAAAAAGGCCATTGATCTTATAATAGAGAAAGGCAATGTGACGGAAGTGACACCGGATGCAGACTCAGATAAAGCTGAAGTTGAAACCGAGTAATCATTTTTTGTTACAAAAATGAAAAATCGAAATCAAAACGAAAAAGGAGTTAAACCGTGCCTCTAATTCCAATGGTTGTTGAACAGAGCAACAGGGGAGAGCGTGCTTATGATATCTATTCGCGTCTTTTAAAAGACAGGATTATTTTTGTCGGGTCTGCCATTGATAATGAAATTGCCAACCTGGTTGTTGCCCAGCTTTTGTTTTTGGAATCAGAAGATCCTGAAAAAGATATCAGCTTTTATATCAACTCGCCTGGCGGGGTCGTCACTGCTGGGCTGGCCATTTATGATACCATGCAGTACATCAAGCCGGATGTGGCAACGGTGTGCATCGGTCAGGCTGCCAGCATGGGTGCGCTTCTGCTGACAGCGGGGAAAAAGGGAAAACGGTTTGCATTGCCCAATGCCAGGATCATGATCCACCAGCCGTTAGGTGGTGCACAGGGTCAGGCCACGGATATTCAGATCCAGGCCAATGAGATTTTACGAATGAAAGATACATTGAACCAGATCCTGGCAGACCACACTGGTCAGAATTTAAAGAAAATTGCCGAAGACACAGACAGGGATTTTTACATGTCTGCTGCAGAGTCCATGAAATATGGCATTGTTGATAAAGTGGTGGCAGACAGGAGTGAACTGGAAGAAGAGATAGACGATTCTTCAAAGGAGTAACAAAGATTATGGCTCGAAAAGAGGAAGAAAATGATCGGTTTTTCTGTTCATTTTGCGGTAAAAACCAAAAAGAGGTCAAAAAGCTGATTGCAGGGCCAAGTGTCTATATTTGCAATGAATGTATCAAGCTGTGTGGCGAAATTATTGATGATGAAGAGAA
>JAABSK010000509.1 GCA_011390435.1 Desulfobacteraceae bacterium
AGCGGGGGCAGCATGTATGCATCCGGATGCATTCTTTCTCCTTTGCATGGTAACAGGTCAATCCGCCAGCATGGCCCCTAAATCGGTCATGGCCAGGCTGCGGCGGATACCGAAACGGGTCAGGCAGAAATCATATTTCACCGGATCTTCGGGGCGAACCTGTCTGAATCCGTTGGTAATCTCCAGGCATGCGGTTCGATCCGGGGTTTTGCGCCGGGTGAATCCAAGCATCCGACCGGCAGAAAACATATGCCGGTCCAGGGGAATCATCAGCTGAGACGGCCGGATTTTGTCCCAGCCTCCCGGATCCACCTGATCCTTTCGCACCATCCAGCGTAAAAACAGGTGACTGCGCTTGCAGGCACTGGACTTGGCCGGATCCGCCAGCAGATGACCACAGGCACCGTCCGGATCCAGATGCTGCACCAAATGCAGCAATCCGGGCATTACTGTGGGATCGTCACAAGACATGCCGCTCATGAAACAGGCTTCCAGAGAACCATACTGCCGGAGCACCCGCTGTATCCCGGCAATCAGACTGACCACATGGGCCTGCCTGGCAAACCGGTACGAGAACCCGGCCATACCCCGGCACAGATCGGTTTCTTTCAGATGGACCACCCGGTCCTTAGGTGATGACCCCAAAAACATCAGGACCTGATTCACGGCCTGCAAAATCATCTCCACCCGGCCATAGGCCAGGCATGCTGCCACCAGTCCCGCGATCTCCCGGTCACAAACCCGGGGGTACCGATACAAAAACATCAGCGGATCCGGGTCTACAAACTCTTTTCGGTTATACACATCATATAATGTTTCCAGCTTCTGTCTCAATCGAGCATACATATGGTTTCACATCCTGTCACTGTCTTATGGTGTCGGTTATGCCGGTATCATATTCAGATTCTTATCCATTGACAACTGCAAAATCAGAAGCCACACCGTCAGACCCAAAATTTTGCCTTGACTCTTTCTGGTGGATGGACTTAATATAAATTTTTTTAACTGATCCAAACCAAGGAGTAATATCAAACATGCTGCAGAAAAAGAGAATCGGATTCATCGGCAGCGGCAACATGGGAGAAGCGCTGATTTCCGGCCTGGTTCTCTCCAAAGCGACTCAACCTGAAAACATCATCTGCTCGGACATCGACCCGGAACTGCTGGCGGCCATCAAGGACAAATACCATGTCAATGTGACCCAGAGCAACCTGGACGTGATCCGGCAGTCTGATATTGTTGTCTACGCGACCAAACCCCAGATTCTCGGGATGGTGCTCAAGGAAACGGCCCCGGCCCTGGATGAATCCAAACTGATCATCTCCATTGCTGCAGGGGTTCCCCTGGCAGCCATTGCCATCGGCCTGCAGAAAAAGCTGCGGATGATCCGGGCCATGCCCAATATCTGCGCGTTTGTCAAAGAAAGTGCCACGGCGATTGCCGCAGGTGAGTATGTGCTGGAAAATGATGTGGCTGAAGCCCGGGCCATTTTTAATTCCGTGGGCAAAACCGTGTTCATCCATGAAAATGTGCTCATGGACGCTTTCACTGGTTTGAGCGGCAGCGGGCCTGCCTATATTTTCACTATTGTGGACGCCATGGCGGATGCCGGTGTCAAAATGGGTCTGTCCAGAAAAGATGCCCTGTTTCTGTCCTCCCAGACCGTGCTGGGTTCCGCCCGCATGCTTCTGGAATCCAGAGAGCACCCCGGACAGCTCAAAGACCGGGTGGCATCCCCCGGCGGCACCGCCATTGCAGGGATTCATACCCTGGAACAGGGCGGTCTTCGCACCACCCTGATCAATGCAGTGGAATCCGCCACCAAACGGTCCAAAGAACTGGGTGAACTGATGGTCAAAGACTTCATAAAAATCAATCAGAACGAATCAAACGAAAAATAAATAAACCGGGTGCGCCATCACTTTATTGTGCCGCACCCGGTTCCTGGCAAGGGAACTTTTTAAGGAGGCGGTTATGGGTTAAACTTCCAGTTCCTTTTTCAGCCAGTCTCGCACATTTCCTTCCACGGCATATACCCCTTTGTATTTGCCGATACCTTGTAAAAATTCTGTTTCCAGCGGTTTGGGCAGTGAGAAATTACCCAGCTCTTCGGAATCAAACCCTTTTCTCCGCACCAGCGTCAGGATCGGCGGATTTTTCCAGGTGTTGATCACAAAATAAACCGTTTCATTATCATTGTCTCTGGAATTATAATAGGATTGAGATCTTAACGGACCCCATTCCAGATGCAATGCAATCGCTTCTTCCGGTGTCATTTCCCAGTCCACTGAATTCAGCAGATTGTAATTTTTCTTTATATCGTTAAGTCTCATTTTATATCCTCCCGTTTCAGGATTGGTTTCTGTATGTGCCGTTATCTTTTTGGTTCAGCCATTAATAATGCAAA
>JAABSK010000510.1 GCA_011390435.1 Desulfobacteraceae bacterium
CCCTTGATCTCAGGACAGCCCGGGATGTAAAGACCGCCTTCAGAAAAATCATGGCTGGCGCCGGAGAACATTTTTCCTCCGCACACATCACCGGTATCACTATTCAGGCGATGCAGGACCGGGCCGATGTCGAACTGATCATCGGTGCCCGAAAAGACCCGCACTTCGGTCCGGTAATTCTTTTCGGCATGGGCGGCGTGTTAACCGAGGTGTTCAAAGACATATCCATGGGGCTGCCTCCCCTGAACCGCATGCTTGCCAACCATTTGATCGGGAAAACAAAAATTGCAGCCGTGCTGAACGGTTTCAGAAACATCCGCCCCATGAATATGACACTGCTGGAGGAGCTGCTGATACGGGTGGGAAGGCTGATGACCGATTTTCCTGAAATAGAGACACTGGACATCAATCCGTTGATGGTGAGAGACGGGGTTCTGACTGCCGTGGATGCCCGGGTGTTTATCGCACCCACACAGGTGCCCTCCCCCATGCACCTGATCATCAGTTCCTACCCCTGGCAGTATGAGTCCCAGGGGGAAACAGTGGACGGTCAGCCATTTTTTATTAGGCCTATCCGGCCCAGCGATGCAGATCTTTTGATAGATCATTTTCATTCCCTGTCGTCTCGCAGCGTCTACATGCGGTTTTTCTCTCCTTTGAAACAGTTGTCCCGGGATATGCTCATCAAGCTGACCCAGATCGACTATGACCGGGAGATCGCCCTGGTGGCCCTGATGGGAAAGGAACAGAACCAGAAAATGGCTGGCGTATGCCGGGTCATTGTGTTTCCCGACAAAACCCAGGCGGAATTTGCCCTGGCCATCAGTGATGACTGGCAGGGCAAAGGTATCGGATCTTCCCTGTTGACCCAATGCCTGAAAGCAGCCCGGCAGATGGGCATCCGACGTATAATTGGCTGTGTGCTGGCTGAAAACACCCAGATGCTCAAACTGGGCAGAAAACTGGGTTTTGTCATCAAGCGGGTGCCCGGCGGCGGTGAATATGAGCTGATCATTGAAAATGATGACCTGGATATTGCATAAATCCCGCAGTGGTAATATGATCAACAAAAATTACGGTCGCTTTTTATACGGCAGTATTTTTTGCTGAAACCGCACCGGAATTATTCTACAGGGATGTGTTGAAAGGAATTCCATGCTTCAGTTGAGTCTCAAAAACAGAATTTACGTCGTCAACGCCATTCTGGTAAGTATCACGGTAGTCGGCGGGCTTTTGATGATCTGGTACACCTACAAAACCGAAAAAATATTCAAGAATATTATCGACAAGAACATCATTGTGTACCAGTCTGCCGAGAGCCTGGCCACCGCCCTTGTCAAACACAAGGGATTTGTCTCCTACTATCTGCTGGACAGGAACCCGGCCTGGATCGACCGGCTGCACCAGGCCCGGGAGGCGTTTACTGAATATATGGCCAGAGTCAAATCCCTGGTGGAAGATGACTGGGAAATAGATGCCATGGCCCAGATTGAATCCCAATATGCCGACTACATCACCACCAAAGATATGGTCATTGACCTGTACCTTTCCGGAGAGTTTGAAAAAGGGTATGCCATCCATGAAACGACCCGGGAACACTTTGCCCGGATCCTGGACCTGTGCGAACAGTTCAAAACCTTTCACAAAACCAGAATCTCCCAGGCCATCGAAACCAGCCGGGAAGAATCCAACCGGCTCCGGTATATGGCGCTCCTGGCCATCATCATTGTGATCATTCTCTCGCTTTTGATCAATTACATCTTTGCCCGGCATATTTTGGGGCCCATCCGTAAAATTGCGGGAGAAGCATATCACAAAGGGGATTCTCCGCAACCCGCCAATGAAATTGCAGCCCTGGAGCTGAGTGTTCACGGGCTGATCAAAAACACGGAACAGGTGCACCAGGATTTGAAAAAAAGCCAGGAGACACTGCTGCAGTCAGAAAAAATGGCCCTGCTGGGAAAACTGGCCGCCGGCACAGCCCACAGCATCCGGAACCCGCTGACATCCGTCAAGATGCGGCTATTTTCCCTGAACCGGTCCTGCACTTTCACCGATGGCCAGAAAGAGGATTTCAATGTCATTTCAAGCGAAATCCAGCAGATCAACAAAATTGTGGACAATTTTCTGGAATTTTCCAGACCGCCCCGCCTGAAAACCAGGCATATGAGCCCGTCCCTCATTGTTGACGATGCCCTGAACCTGCTGGAACAGCGGCTCAAATCCTACCGGGTCGCTGTCAAACTGGTACGGAAAAACCGGCTTACACACACCCTCATCGACCCGGAACAGCTCAAGGAGGTGATTGTCAACATTATCATCAACGCGTGTGAAGCCATCAGGCAGGACGGACAGATCATCATCAGTGAGGAGGAAAACTTCATTCCTCCTTT
>JAABSK010000511.1 GCA_011390435.1 Desulfobacteraceae bacterium
CGGGCCATCCGGGATGCCGATGTGATCAAGATCGCTGAACAAATGCCCTCTTATATAAGGATATGATGCTGCCATGGCCATCAAACAAAACATAGATCCCCTGATAGAGCCTCCGGATATCACAATTTCAGAGTCAGCCAAAAACTACATTGCCCAGAATGTTGCTATGGGTGTTTTGAGAAAAACATCCGCATATAACCGGGGAAAAGAATTGGATCGGTTTTCCCGGTTTTGTGCGGACCACGGCATTGTCCATCCCCAGGATATCCATCAAAACATCATCATCCAATACATAGGATCCTTGAAGGTCACCCAGGGGACCAAGAATACCATAATCATGATCTTGTCTGCCTATATGAATTATTTGGTGGACCAGGAGCTGGTTTTGGATAACATTGCTGCCAATATTAAAACGCCCAAAACCAGGTATCCACAATCAGATTTTTTGACCGAACATGAGATAAATCTGGTGTTCCGGAAAGTTGCAGAGTCATCCTCAAAAAAGTTTGTTGACCGGAACCTGTTGCTTTTCAATCTACTTTTTCAGATATGCCTGCGGGGCACTGAGGTTGCCAATTTACGGCTTAAAGATGTCCGGATAGATAATGGCGAACCAAAGATCTTTGTCCGTCGGAAAGGTGGCAAGGAGGCCGATATCCCGTTAAACCAGGATCTGGTTGAAATGTTTCAAGTCTGGCTGGACATCAGAAAAACCTTTAGGGGCGCTCAGGAATTTCCCTGGGTGTTTCTCACAAGCCATGGTACACAGCTGAATAGGGTGCAAATCCATGATCTGGTGAAACGGGCAATCTTGAGCGCAGGTCTGGTTAAACGGAAAATGGGCCCCCATATTTTACGGCATTCCGGGGCCTCTTTGCTATCCGAAAAAGGGGCCAGCCCCCAGGAGATACAATTTTTGCTTGGCCATGAAAGTTTGAACTCCACACAAAGATATTTGCATTTTAATAAAGAAAGGTTAAGGAATACGGTTAATTTGATGGGGACCGGGACAAAAGGATTTAAAACCTGAAACAAAAACAGCGCTGTTTTGGGAACTCTCCATCCCAGAGCAACGCTGTTTTTTAATGCTTTAACTGTTTTAGGTACAAAACCAACTTGTGAATTTTTGTTGATGGATCATCTGTCATTGCGGACCGGGAATGGGCCAACACCCTTTCGGCATGTTGAACCGCCTCATTCAACCGGTCCCTGGTGAGGTCAAAAAGGGTGGCTGACGCTTTTTCATATTCCGGTATGTATGGCTTCAATTCTTTTATCACCTGCATGCACGGCGGCCTCGGGCTATTATAGAAACTTCGGGTGGTCATCTTGAAATGCAGCAGTATCCAGAATTCAAAACAGGGAACTGAGGGGATAGCACGCAGGGAATGGGATTTTTTCAGCTTTTTGCGTTTCACCAGATCCAGGGCTTCCAGATACTGAGAATGCTCGTCTTTGTCGATCACACAATAGACCCTGTCATAATCTTTGGAGAGGTTGTATTCTTCAATTGCAAATTCAACGACATTGCGCGGGGAGCTGCCTGTGGTGTTGCTCGGAATCCGGATATTGGCCGTGTTCAACTGAAGGGACCTGACCAGTCCTTTGAAATATTTTTCTTCTGTTTCTCCTTCGCAGACAATGAGCACCCTATCATATGGCGCCCGCCGTGCTTTTTGGCGCCTGAGATCATTCAACTGCCTGGCTTTGCGTTTTTTGAACAGTTTGTCTCCGCCGCCCATTAAAACCGGACCTCCCCGATATAGGGCAATGCCCCGTATCTGCCCTGAAGGTATCCTTTTTCCAGTGCCTCGTTCTTTCGCGGGTGAAAATCGGAAAGGGAATACATCCGGGTGGCGTTTTCCCGGTCTTTTTCCACAAAACAGACCTGGTCCCGTCTGAGAATTTTAGGATCGAGGATGGATGTGTCATGGGTGGAAAAAACAAGCTGACCATTGGCTTTGTTGGAGGCCGGGTCATGAATCAGCTGGAGCAGGAACCGAATCATATGGGGATGGAGACTGTTATCCGATTCATCTTTTTTAATGATGATATCGATGTCATCCACATCGATGTCCGCCCCTTTCATGAATGCCAGTATGGATGTTTTGGAGATGTCATCCTGGCATTTCTCGATGGTGAACTTAGGATGGATAAGTTTGTTATGACCAATGATTGCAAGCGCTCTAAACCAGGAGAATACCGGCTTTAACTGTTCACTGTTCAACTGAACGGCAGCCGACAGAAACAGGGCATTGGGACGGGTATTGTCTTTCCATGTTTTTTTGCTCCCTGTCAGTTTGCTGCCGAAATACCACTCATCTTCACGGGTTTCCGGATTGAAGCCAGAAAACACCCATCCCCTCTTTGGCATATCAGCAGATAT
>JAABSK010000512.1 GCA_011390435.1 Desulfobacteraceae bacterium
CGTTTTTTCAAGAACCCCGTATGCCGGAGAAAACCAGCCAAGCAATGGATTATTCCGTCCTCGGATGATTTCAAAGTCGACATCGGGTTGATTGAGCAAAATGGTCTTGCCTTGATTCTGCAAAACCACCCATTCGCCTTTGACAGCAACGCGAACATTGGGGTCAAGATGAAAATTGAGTTCAAATTCATGGCCGCCTTTTCCGGAAAACCAATCGTTTATCAGACAAAAAAGCCCGTCTTTGACGGTTATTTCTCTATGATGAACAACCGGACTTTGTAATCTGCCATATCCATTGTGAAGCGCTTTTAAATAAATCATATCCCTGTCTTCTATCACGGTCTGCAGCTTTGATTCATAGGGGCAGTCCCATATAAACCCGGTCAATTGCCGTGCCTGATCCAGTCCGTCCACACAGACAGTATTATGCCCCCGGGTACTTTTAAAATATGACCGGTATTTTGAAACGCCGTTATACCGGTAGGTGCCCGGGTCAATCAAAAAAGGAACCTTATTTTTATACAAGGTGATGGAAAGTGCATCCGCATGACCGTGGTTGTACAGTGGCGCCATCCCCAGCGGGCCGTGATCAAATGTCAGGAACAGACCATCCCGATAATTTATGACACTGTATCCGGCATCCGTGAACTTTCGAAAGATCACATCCTGATCCCCATGCGGATCAACTGTGCTATCTGTCTGCCGGTTCGGCATAAGTCCCGGACCCAGCGCATACCCGTTGTCACTGTCCCCGATGGCCGGGGTTTCCTGTTTGTTTACCAGGAAAGTTTGCCAGAAAAGCTCTCCCTTTCTTAATCGGTCTTTCCATCCTGAGCAATCATGGTATTGATTGGATTCCAAAAAATCCACAGACAACCAGTACAGGTCCAGGACAAACCGGTGATAGTCCAGAGACTGTTCAGCCGGCCCCCCATCCTCCAGGATCTGGTGGTATAGCTCTTGTTCAAGCAGTCGGCATCCCTTTTTCAACCATTTTTTGCCTTCTTTGGATTTTCTGAATATAGATCCCGCAAAAATCAGGCCCACAGATTCACATACCGTATGATTGCCAAGGGAGGAATACAGGGCCATGTTTTTTGAAACCCACCACGCATGGCTGTATATGGCAGATAAAATGATGTCATATTCCTCTTTATTTTCCTGATGCAGTCTTTTTAAAACAAAGAAAAAAACAGGAATTCGAAGTCCCTGTTCCATGGGAGACAGATAATGGACACCATACAGGAAGGGATTGTTTTTAATCCAGGATATCGCTTGCTCTGCCAATCCGATTAGTAAAAAATCCGTGGCAGGAGTGTCACTGACAAAAAGGCTTTTTGTAATATGTTGAAGCCTGGCCGGTTCCCACACGGATCGGATATCAGAAGCCGGATCATCACATTTTATCCTGGCAAAAAAAAATTGGCGGTGTTTTGCTTCAAACGTTTCAATACGTATCTTCTCATCAACAAAAGCAACAGATGCTTTTGCAGGCTTCACAGGAATGATTGCCGGAGAGTGAATGGCTTTTATATCGGACCAATCAACCAAAGGGGTTTCCAACAGTGATTTATGCGGCTGTAACACCTTTTCAAGATATCTTGTCCGAGCCCATCTTCTCAACCGATATAAGAATTCACGCCCGGAGATGTTTTTCAGGCGATTTGTATATTCTGTTTTACGGTGCAATATTTTATTCCAAACGCTCAATGTTCAACTGAGCAAATATTATCGTCACCCTTTGTAATCTTTGAGCCGGTGTTTCGATTAAAGGGGTAGCAGATCAAGATTTTCCGGCTGTCAGTTTAACCTTAAAGGGAATCACCGCCCCCGTCAATAAAACAGAAAGCCAAAAAAAAACTGATTGTTTGCCTATTCAAAATAGGCAATAATCCAGGGCCCAAGGAAAAGATGGAAGACCCCCTGCGTCAGGATAGTTGTCGTCTTTACACAGAAGGCTTTGGTTAAAAAATTTATGATTCCAATACGTTGAGATAAATATTTTTCAGCCTTTCAGCCACCTTTGAAGCCATAAATCTCTGTCTTGCATAATCATGATTAAATCTCCCCATCTGCATCCGTAATTGAGGATTGATCAGCAATTTTTTTAGTAAATCAGCAAAGACAGATGCTTCAAGGCTTTCAGAAATAAACCCCATTTTGCCGTCTTCAAAGAAATCTTTCAGGCCGCCGACCGGCCGGGTTATGACCGGCAGACCAAAGGCCATGGCCTCAAGAACGCAAGTCGGCATTCCCTCACCATAAGAAGGAAACAAAAAACAGTCGGCCCGATTAAGCAGTTCATATTTCGCATCGCCTTGAACATAACCGGCAAAATGGACCAATCGTATTTTGTTGGTTGAAACATATTCT
>JAABSK010000513.1 GCA_011390435.1 Desulfobacteraceae bacterium
TAAGCCCTTAATGGCCAGGATATGGCCTTTTTTAAGCAGGGCTCCCGCCATGGTAACGGCATTATCAGGGCCTGCTATCTGCCTGCCCTGGTTGTCGGTTAAAAACAGATGTGGCCCGCACACAGAGCAGGCATTGGGCTGGGCATGGAAGCGCCGGTCTGCCGGATTATCATACTCGGTCTGGCAGTCCGGACACATGGCAAAATCCTTCATGGAGGTGCTGGCCCGATCATAGGGGATATCACTGATAATGGTGAATCTGGGGCCACAATTGGTGCAGTTGATAAAGGGATAACCAAATCGCCGGTTTTGGGGATCACGCATTTCTGTGAGGCAGTCGTCACACACACACACATCCGGCGAAATCAGGGCCGCTCTGGAGCTGGTTGTTCGGTTGGGTACAATGTGGAAATCTGTGAAACCTGTGACAGATATCCGGGTTACACCGATTTTATCCACCCGGGCCAGAACTGGAGGATTGGCGGTGATTCCATGCATAAAGTCATCTATGCTGCGGGCGGAGCCTTCCACCCGGGCCAGAACCCCGCAGGCAGTATTGGAAACCTCTCCTTTAATATTGTGCTTTTGTGCCAGGGTGAACAAAAAAGGCCTGAAGCCAACCCCCTGGACAACACCGCTGATTTCAAGCTGGCTGGCTATGCAATGCGAATTCATACATCTGTAGCAGAAGCCCCGTCCCGGTCCCTGTCGGCTGCCAGAATACTGCGCATGTCCTCCAGGGTCTGAAGTGCGGCCTCTTCATCCAGCCTGCTAATTGCAAACCCGGCATGCACGATGACATAATCACCGATTTTCACATCATCCAGAATAAGAAGACTGGCCTCTCTTACCACCCCGTCCACCTCAACTCTGGCAAGGCTATCCTGGATATCAATTATTTTTGAGGGTACGGCTAAACACATACATCCCATCCCTTTTTATGCAATATAGAAATTGTCTAATCGATTATTATACCTGCAGCACAGGGATTGGGCAATACCTAATTTCATGTCAGCTGGACTACGTATCTGTGATTTTATCTGCCGCCTTCTTCTATGGCGGTATTCATCAAAGCTGATTTTCGTGCTTTTAGTTCCACTGCTGTCCGGTACTTGATGTTATTTTCCATAAGGTGCATCATCTCTGTATCAATATTCACGGAATCCAAGTGATAAATATCAACATCTTCACTATTTTCCCCTTTCATGACAAAGGCATCATCTCCTTGTGCGGGCAGATGTTTTGGATGGGTCTTGTCTATATAGTCAGGTTCTTTTCCTTTCATTGCCCGGTCAAGGGTGTCGTTGAAATCAAGGTCTGCGGGTTTGTAGCCAATGGTATCCATATTGGCAATATTTCCGGCAATCAGGTTGTGCCGTTTGGCAGAAACATCCATTGCCTTTGCTATCATTTTTGATGTATAGCCAAAAATCCGTGAATCTCCCATTTTTTCCTCTCGCCCTTTTTCAGTTTGGGTTACCATTGCCAACAAATCCAATCTCCATACCAATGCAACCCTTTTGCGAATCAAGCATGCAAATCAGGTGCCAAAAATCAAATCTAATGCAGTCTGAGCTTCAAATTGATCAGGTATATCTTTAAGTTTCAGGCATTTTCATACCAGAACGGTTCTGTGCCATTAATACCGGTCCTGATCCCGGTGGTGCACAGTGAACAAAAACTTCAGCGCTAAAAGGGTTCGTTTGTAAAACAGATAGGAAAAAAAAGGCACCCGGGCAGATTTTGTCATACTTTTGACATGCTGTCCGTCAATCTGCTTATCAGGATCCTGGATACTATTCAGCCGGCCATCAAAACTGACTGGCCGGCTGAATATCTGACCTGACCTGAAAAAATTTTAAACCCGCTTAATCCTGGTATTTAAAAGATAACCTGAGATTGGTGCGGAACTGGGCAGGTTTGCCCTCTTCGATTTTCACATCTAGTTTCTGGACTTCTGCAATTCTAAGGTCACGCAGTGAACCGGATGCTTTTGCAATGGCTTTGTTGGCTGCATCTTCCCAGGACGTGCTGCTGGATCCAACAAGATCGATGATTTTGTAGACACTGTCGCTCATGATACCCTCCTTTAAAATAGATTGAAAAAAAGTCACCTTTGAGAGCACGAGATGAATGGCAGAAACACAAGAACAGACCAGAATGAAATTCAACACAGATATCTTGATTATATAAGAATCCGGCTGGATGTCAAAAACTTTTTCCAGATACTGGCTGATCAGGCAATGCTGCTGGCAAAGGATCTTTTTTGAGAAACTGGTTTACATGGTCATAATATTCATCAAACAAAGAGATGGTGTTGTGGCCTGCGCCATGGATAAGAAACAGTTTTTTGGGACAGGTCAGGCTA
>JAABSK010000514.1 GCA_011390435.1 Desulfobacteraceae bacterium
TGATGGCGGTCAAGTACAAAGATGGGGATGGGGGCTTTGTGGATAATATTGTTGAGCAGCTGGTTTTCATGTTCCAGCGCCTGGATTTTTTTTTCAAGGTCGGCAATGTCAGCAGCACGGTCTCCCATAAAATCTCCAAATTTCAGCAGTACGGTCTCCCATAAAAACGCCAAAAGGCTTTACAAGATTCTCGTATCCCCGTATAACAATCTGGTGATATGATATGTCACTATATAAAATCATTGAATCAAATTGCAAGGATTTTAAGAGGTGATGGACAAGATACCTGACACCAATATCAAGACCGAGATTCTCATCCACGATCTCAAAGTGCCCATATCCGTGATCAATGCCGGTGCCAGATCCCTGCTGGACCGCCAGGACACATACGGCCCCTTGAACGAGAAACAGATCAAGGTTCTCAAACGGATTGTCAGAAACACCCTGGCTACCCAGCGCCTGGTGAATGATGTTCTGGAGCTGGGGCGGTCCAGGGAAGGGGTCATGATCTGTTCACAGTTCACTGTGGCATCGCTTGTGGTAGGGGTATTGGTGGAGGTGTTTGACCTGGCGGACCCCAACGCGGCCGATGCCGTCAGAAAAGTGACCAACTATGACCGGTTGCAGGAAGTGATTGCCCAAGCCGGCGTCACCCTTAATTTTCAAAAATCAACCTGGGAAGCCAGCGTGTGCCTGGATGCGGCCAAAGTCCGGCAGATTCTGAGAAACCTGGTGACCAACGCATTCAAGCACCGGACCGCCTGGGTCGATATCCGGGGTGTTATCAAGAACAGCCATCTGACCCTGTGGGTGAAAGATGACGGACGGGGCATTCCCCGGGCCGACCACCAGCGGATATTTGAGACCTATTTTACCACGGGCGGGTCTATTGAAGATGCCATCCAAAGCCATGGACTGGGGCTTGCCGGTGTCATGGTGCTTCTCAGGGACATGGGCGGGCAGATGGCCTTAGAGTCGGATGCCGGCCAGGGGGCCGAGTTCAAGGTGGTGATTCCTTTGCTTTAAATGATACCACCCGCCCTTAGTTCTCTGTATCCATTCCCTTGGACGTCAGTTCAGTACTGTTTTTTAAATTGTCTTGAGTCTGCCGGGCTTCAACAGTGCCCCAGAAATCCGGATCTTTTTTTTGCCATGCCGTTCCAAACAACCGGTCAAAAATCTGCCTGACACCGGCGAACCAGTCGGCATTGGCCTGGCGGCCCTGGCGCCGTGCCGCAAGTACATCCGCTAAAAAGAGGGTGATGTCCACCATCTTTTCTTTGGGTACATAGGCGTCCGCCCCTTTTTCAATGGCGGTTTTCAGATTTTCCGGTGTCAGGGCGTGGGCCGTGAGCATCAGGGTGGGCAGGTTCAGGCGGCGGGTGATTTCCAGGAGCTGATATCCCCGGACACCCATGATATCCAGGACGGCAGCATCATACGTATTGGCTTTCAACCGGTCCACAGCGGCTTCAAAGGATTCGGCCGTATCCACCTGACACATGTGCAGCAGCTCCTGAAGGGTTTCCAGGATATCTGGTTCATCATCCACAACCAGGATGCGTTTGTCTTCGAGTATCCGGCGTTCGTCCATTCAAATATCTCCCCCGGTTGAAATTTTCCCCCTGCTCTGACTGATTAAAACCGTTACAGGTCCACCCAGGTTTCCGCTTCATTCCCGCAGGTAGCGCAGGTGCCCGTGCCTTTGACTTTTTCTGCCGACCCTGTGGTTTTCTTTTTCTGTTTGGCCTGTTCCACCTCAACCCACTGGCAGGTGACGATCATTTCCGCTTCATTGCCGCAGTTTTCGCAGGTGCAGATCTGCTTGAATTTTTTTTCGGTCATGACGGCTCTCCTAAATGCAATGGTTGATGTTTCCTGATCATATTTATCATCATAATACGTAACGCAGCCGTTGACCAGCCAAATTATTTTATCGACTTCCTGAAATGGCTGACCCTGTTCATCATCCCTGACGGTTGAAGGGTGAATTTTTATCTAATTCAGTGGTTGTATGGTCTGACAGGGGCGGATGCCGGGCGCATATCCAACCGGTTTCAGGGAAAATATGCTTGACAAAGACTGTGTGAAGCGCTCTTATACAAAAAAGTTTATATGTTTTAACCTAAATTTATCAATTGTTTGAGGAGTCAGGAGGGAAGGATGGACATTGCAGTGACCCGGGCAGGCAAGGCCGGTACCCGGCCAAAGGACGAGGACCTGGGATTTGGAACCGTATTTACCGATCATATGTTTGTGATGGATTATTCAAATGACAAGGGATGGCATGATCCCCGCATAACACCTTTTTCGCCGGTTTCCCTGTCTCCGGCCGCCATGGTTTTTCACTATGGCCAGGCCATTT
>JAABSK010000515.1 GCA_011390435.1 Desulfobacteraceae bacterium
GACGTGATCGACGGGGTTACCCTTGATCTTAAGAATGTGGGTGAATCCACGCTGAACATTGAGGTCGATATGGGTACGGTAAAAGATGACATTGTGTCCATGGTGAATGGATTTAATGACCTCATTGCCTATATCCAGGGCACGGATACCGGGGCAGAAGATACCGGCACTGATGATACAGCCGCAGACGATGACAGCAACCCCCTGGAAGCTGATACCAGTGCAAACCGGATTGTCTTTGAGCTGCAATCTGTATTAACGCAATTCATGGATCTGGATACAGACTATAAAAGTCTTTCAGATATCGGCCTTGAAATTGAAGACGGTGTCATCACCATTGATGAAAAGATTCTGGATGAAGCCATTGCCGCCAATCCTGAAGGGATCAGGGCCCTGTTCATCGGGGATGCTGAAAAAGAGATCACCGGCCTGGGAGATACCATCAATAATGCCGTAACAAATATGGTGAGCAACACCGGGATCGCCTCCACCGAAATCGACCGGGCACAATCCTCTATTGACCGGATTGATAAAGACATTGAAACAGAAACCCAACGCCTTGAAAAAAGATACCAGACCATGGCCGCAGAATTTGCCCGGCTGGATTCCTATATCAACCAGCTGAATTCACAAGCCGGTGCCCTGACCTCGATGATCAACGCATTCAGCAATACAGGCGAGGAGTAGAAACCTTGCATTCACGAAAAAGTATATTCAAGAAAACAGGCAGCCTGTCGATGCTGTTTATAATAACTTATTAACGATTAAAAAATTGATTCAGGAGATTTGAATGGCCGCATACCAGCAAGTACAAAATTATTTAAGCAACCACTATGAAGGCATGGACCCCGAACAGCTGATACTCATGCTTTACAACGGGGCATTGAGCCGGCTGCGGTTTACCAGAGACGGCATAAAGGAAAAAAATTTCCAAAAAAAAGGGGAGAATCTGTCCAAAGCCATTGCCATTATTTCCGAGCTGCATGCTTCAGTTGACCCTGAGATGGACGATGCCTCAACCCGTTTTTTAAGAGGTCTTTACACAGCCATCCTCACAGAACTGCCTAAGGTCACCATGAACGATGACCTGGACACCCTTGACCGGGCAGAAGGCTATATTTCAAAGCTCAGGGACATCTGGGAAAATGATGTCATGGCAAAGAAAAAAAATGGCAAATCAGCACAGGAATCAATTAATACATCATCTGGCGCACCAATAAATTTTGAAAAAAGCCGCCAGATGAACACCTTTCATTCATTTTCTGTTTGACGGAATGAAAAAAGGATGGACACCCATGGAAGAAAAATGTAAACAGACGGCTGATACAATATCCAGACTGCGGGACCTGCAGGAAAATCATCTGGCATCTTTTACCACAGACAGGTTGCCTGATCTTGAAAAACAGTCTGATGAACGTAATATCGTGGTTGCCCAGCTCATGGAAACCGTCAACGAACTTGTTTCAATGTCTGAAAACAAGCATGATATGGCCACGGAAAACCTGCTGCAGAATATAAACCAGCAAATTACCGATCTTCTTGAACAGAACAAGGCGCTTGCACTAAAGGTAACTGCTTTTAAAACAGACATTAAGACAAAAATGGGGCAGGTTTCAAAAGGAAAAAAAACGATCAGCTCTTACCGGTCTTCAACCGCTATTTCAAACAGACCAAAAGTCATAAGCATCTCAAATTAAAAGGAGAAACCCATGAATATCAACCAAGCAACATCCGCACCTTCTCACCTGGAAACAAGGCAGATAGACATGCCCCTGCCGGCATCTGGCATAGACAAGGTTGAGGAACTAAAAAAAATCACCCCCCGGACACCGGCAGCAGACAATCGGCAGGCAGCCGGATCAAAGGAAAACAAGGATAAGGAAAACAGCCTTTCTGCCGAGGCATTAAAAGAAGTGGCCACGGAAATCAATGAAATCATGGATGACCTGCAAACCAGTCTGGGGTTTTCCATCAGAGAGGAACTCAACAACCAGGTGGTTGTGGAAATAAAAGACAGGAAAACCCATGAAGTCATAAAGCAGATCCCTGCTGAAGAGCTGCTGACCATAAAAGAGAAAATGGAAGAACTAACAGGTCTCCTTTTAGATCACACTGTGTAGCACCATTTGTTTTTTCGTCAGGACTTTAGAACATTGTGCTGATGAGAATAGGCGGAATTCGGCATGATGACCTGAATCGCTTCATTGGTTTTGGCGTTGATGACAATTGGACCGATTAAGTTTGCGGTAATTTTTTTGTCTTTTTCTCCTTCAGATATATTTATCACCACATAAATCAACAAATCTTTTGTTTTGATCCCCTTCCATTTCCTTGAAGCAATCAATGCCTCAAGATCAATTTCA
>JAABSK010000516.1 GCA_011390435.1 Desulfobacteraceae bacterium
CTGGTCGGTGCGATAGCCGCTCACTGCGTAGTTGGTACCGGCAGGCCGTTTCCCCTGCAGCGCCGGAGTCGACGGCAGGGCCTTTAGAGCCAGGCGTTCAGCCAGGCGCTGTGTGGAAACGGCAGCAAATACCTCGCTGCTGCCATCAAGATAGGTCGGTCCCTCTCGATTGGTAGAGCGTCTGCCACCGCTGAATGACGAATTGTAAAAGGCGCTGGTGGTGTCAGGGAACTGGCCGCTGTCACTCAACGAATCACCGAAAATGATCAGCTGTGAATAGGGCATGGCCTGGGCTGCACCGGGTATGCAGGCAAATACGATGGCAGCCGCCAGCAACTTGACAAGACAGATCCAAAGTGACGGCGCCAGGTATGGAGCAGTTCTGTTGATTCTGCCGTTTCTGCAGAACAATCCGCTCCAGTTCATGGGAGGCCTGAGCCGGACATGTTTAGAGCAGAAGGTAATTTATCAATCGGGAATGGCAAATCAGCATTTTCAGGAATTGGGTCAATATATTTCTTGCGAAATTCCGGATCTTGCATCCTGCAGGCCTGTCTTCGATAATTGTAAGCAGGATGATGTAATATTTTTTCCCAAAGCTCTGACAGCGGCTCCTTCTTGATATTTCCAAAAGAAAGCGGTGTAAAATCGCAAGGGGTAAAGTCTCCCTGTGCGGTAATATGAAATTGCAGGTTGGCTGCCAGGCACCCGATAAAGCGTGAGAATCCCCGTCCTGAGTTTGTCCAGGTCTGGGTGATAATCTGCGGTGTTCCTTTGTATTTTTTGGTTATTTTTTTACTGTCCCTTAGCAGCACATTTCTGGCTTTTTTATTGAGTGTAATCCCTTTCTCGTCTTTAAGTTCTCCTGTTTGGATGGCATCGAAAACGCTTATTTCATGGACACCCCATTCAGCGCATAGTTCAGCCATAGGAATAATATCATGATTAAAGGCCTTATCTCTTGTGACATAAGTTGAAATACCCACCAGAAGCCCGGCCTCCAATGCATTTTTTACGCCTTTTTCTACAAATTTGAAGGAGTCTTTGAACCCGCGAAAAAGATCATGGTCTGAAGGATTTACAGAATCCAGACTGATATGAACCCCGAACAGCCCAGCTTCTTTCAAAGATTTTGCTCTTTCCAACGTCAACCCCAGAGCATTTGTAAAGACCAAAGAAATGGCCTTTTCTTTAGGAATTGATGAAATTATTTCTTCCAGATCCGCTCTCAAAAGCGGTTCTCCTCCGGTAAAGGTGATATTTGATACGCCCAGGGAAATGCATTGCCGGGTAATTTCCTTAAGCTCATCAGCAGTTAAAACCGGCTCTGTTTTTGAACGGCCTTTTGCACTGCAGTGGACACAATGAAACTGACAGGCTGTCGTGACACCAATAGTAACTGCCTGAGGAATCAGCCTGTCAAAAAGAGCTGCAGCCAAATATGATTCAATAATACGGGCATGGGGTTCACTGGGAATCGGCGGAATATACATGGAAGAAACGCTGCTGCCATGAAAATCTGCCAAAGATCTGACTTTATCAAAAACAAAAAAATACAGTTTAACAAAAAACCAGGTTTTAAACGAATAAGAACCCAGCAAAGCGGCTTTAATCCCTCCGTTATCATTGCTTACGAGAATTCTCAGGTCTTTTAATTCAGGCAAGTTAGGGAAACGATATTCAATTGCCAAAACACCCTCCATGTCAAAATACGGTTACTTTCGCCGTTTCATGCTAGGCAGGATAGGAATTCCAGACAAAACTCCAGTCCTTTTCCAATTTTTTTTAAGGCGCTAACCCTATATCAATTCCGGTTGGTTTTCAACCTGAAACTGAGTGTTGCCTCAAAATTGTATCATCATTCGGCAATCTGGATTGACGGCATAAAAATGCCAACACACCAAAATTCAGTCTTGCGCCAGTTGAAAATAAAATTTTCATCCCAATTCTCTGTCAACTTCAATACTCATGATTTCAAAGCTCAGATTGACAAATACAGATTCCCATAGTAAGCCGATAAAAAACAATTATCGAGGCTTTCTATGGATACCACCGAAAAAAAAGAAGCAGAAGAGCGGCCGCTGGTTGAACCCCGCATCATCCGGATCAAGTTGATAGACGGTTCAAGAATAAATGGAAATGTGAATCTGAATCGCAAGGACCATTATGACCGATTGAGTGATCTTGTAACCAGCAATGAAGAAACCTTTCTAGTGCTTTTTGATGCAACCGTCAATGAGCCGGATCTTGAAAAAACCGTTAAGTATCAGACGCTGTTTATCAATAAACAGCATGTTGTCTGGGCCACTCCGGATGAGGATCAGAAGTGAGTGTCTTCCAAAGGGTCTTGGACTGGATC
>JAABSK010000517.1 GCA_011390435.1 Desulfobacteraceae bacterium
TTTGACGCTGGATTTTTAAAGCAGCTGATCATCCCGTTCACCTTTTTGATGGTGTATCCCATGATGGTCAACTTGAATATTCAAAAGGTTTTTGAAGGCGGGGATCTCAAAGCCCAGGTCCTTACCCAGTTGATTAATTTTGGAATCATTCCGTTTTTCAGTTATGCGGCGGGTCTGATCTTTTTTAAAGATCAGCCGTATATGGCCTTGGGTCTGCTGCTGGCCGGTCTTGTCCCCACCAGCGGAATGACCATCTCCTGGACTGGATTTGCAAAAGGGAACCTGGAAGCTGCTGTGAAAATGACAGTGATCGGCCTGACCCTCGGATCCATTGCCACACCGTTTTATGTCCAGTTTCTCATGGGTACCAGTATTGAAATTGATTTTTTCAAGGTGATGCAGCAGATTGTGATCATTGTATTTGTGCCCATGGTTGCAGGCTTTTTTACCCGAACGTATCTGGTTTCTGTCTATGGTCAAAAAGCGTTTAAACAGCAGATCGGACCCAGATTTCCGTCTTTGTCCACCCTGGGCGTTGTGGGTATTGTTTTTATTGCAATGGCATTGAAAGCAAAGGCCATTGCCGCTTCACCCGGGATGCTGCTGTATATTCTGCTGCCCCTGGTGATGATTTACGGGTTTAATTTTGTTCTCAGTTCGTTTGTGGGCAGGTATTTTTTGCCCCGGGGCGATGCCATCGCCCTGGTATATGGTTCAGTGATGCGAAATCTGTCAATTGCTCTGGCCATTGCCATCAATGCCTTTGGCAGGGAAGGTGCCAGTGCGGCACTTGTGGTTGCAGTGGCCTATATCATTCAGGTGCAGTCGGCAGCATGGTATGTGCGGTTTACTGATCGGATTTTTGGCCCTGCTGACCTGCCTGTCAGTTCTGAGGCCCCTGCTTCCCGGAATGCGGGCAGCAAGTCAGAAAAATAATGGTCATTTGATCAATATTTTTCTTGACACCTCCTGGAGGATGATTTAGATTATGGTCAAATGATCATAACAGGAGATGTGACAGATGCCCAGACCCAAAAGACCCCGACAGATTGTTTCCCAGCCGAGCATCAATGAATTCCGACCGGATTCCGGGCATTCCCTGGAGATTGTTGTATTGTCGCTTGAAGAGATGGAAGCCATTCGCCTGATCGATTACGAAGGCATGGACCAGAGTCAGGCAGCAGAATTGATGAATGTTTCCCGCCAGACGGTTGGTAGAATACTCAAAGCCGGCCGGCATGCACTTTCCAAGGCCCTGGTCGAAGGGAGCAGCCTGAAAATTCAGGGCGGCTGCTACCGGATGCGCAATGGGCATGGTGGTGGCCGAGGCATTGGCAGGAGAAGCAGAGGACAGGCAAAGGGACTGGGCTGTGGCCGGGGCAGAGGCTCCGGCAGCCAACAGGACCCATCACAGCCATAACCAAAAGGAGGGATGATCATGCCAGGAATGAATCAAAGAGGACCCATGAACGAAGGACCCATGACCGGAGGACGACGTGGTGTCTGCACCAATCCCGATGCTGCGGATCAGTGGTATCCCGGACAGGCAGCAGGCCAGGGACTCGGCCGCGGGCGCGGCAGGGGACGGGGAATGTGTTTGCGGCCATTGCGCCAAGCTGCGCCGGCCCGGAAAGATGAGCCTGAAACCAGTGCGCTGCAGGACCGGGTCAACATGCTGGAGGCAGAACTGGCAGCGGTGAAGCGTCAGATGACCCATCAGCCGGAATAATCTGGTCAACCGTTTAAACCCGTTCGCGTTTGAATTGTAAACCAAGGGGCTGGACCGGAAAAATTTCCGGTCCAGCCCCGTTTCAGTGTCATTCAGCGGATGAAATCTTAGAGTTTTTTGAGCACCTGGCCTGCAGCAGTCAGCAGCGGATCCCAGACAGGTCCGAACGGTGGGGCATATGCCATATCGGTCTGATAAAAGTCCTGGACTGTCATGCCGGCATGAAGGGCCACGCTCACCGCATTGATCCTGTGGGCAACCCCTTCTTCGCCCACCATCTGTGCGCCCAGCAGCCTGTTTGTTTTTTTGTCCGCGACCATGCTGACACGGATGGGTTTTGCCAGGGCCTGTCCATGGGCCCTGGATACGGTCTCGATCCATGCTGCCACAGGTGAAAACCCTTCTTTTTCAGCTTCTCTTGTATTTAAGCCGGTTCTGGCCACCTCAAGCTCAAATACCTTGAACACGGAGGTGCCAGTAATCCCTGGAAGCCGGGTGGGAATTTTACAGATATTATCGGCAACCGCCCATCCCGCTCGATTTGCCCGGAGCGCCAGGGGAATCCAGACGTTTTTGCCTGTCACCACATGGATAGCATCGGCACAGTCTCCAGCTGCATAGATGTGG
>JAABSK010000518.1 GCA_011390435.1 Desulfobacteraceae bacterium
ATGGTTTTGGACAGATCATCTGAAAACTGTAAAATCCGTTTAACCAGCGTAGTTTTACCGGTTCCCAGAAATCCTGTTACAATAAAAATCTGTGTTTTCATTCCAGGGATTCAGCCTTTAAGTGCCGTCTGCCGGAGAAGCGGGATTCTTTTCTTTTTCCTGCGCTTTTTTCTTTTCAGCCTCTTTTTCCTGTTCTTTTATTGCCTTGGCTTTTTCCTTTTTTCGTTTTTTCTCTTCAGCCTCTTTTGCTGCTTTTTCAAACACATCATACCCAAGAAGCGCCTGGGCAATATATGCTGACAGATCTTTCATGACAATCTTTGATTCCAACACACCAATCCCCAATTGAAGGCCCTGATAGCAGAATGGACAGCAGGAAACCAGTTCTTCTGCTCCGGTCTGCTCCGCTTCTTTTATCCTTTGCTGGGCCATGCGGCCCTGGATATCGGGAAACCCGGCTTTCAGCCCGCCGCCTGCACCGCAACACCTTGAATATTCCCTGTTCCTGGGCATCTCCACAAGGGTTAATCCCGGAATGGCTTCCATGATCATTCTGGGGGCATCAAATCCACCTGTGGCCCGGCCAAGATGGCAGGGATCATGATATGTAACGGTTTTGTTCACAGGATAAGGAAAGGTCAACTCGCCGCTTTTCAGCAGTCTTGCCAGGTATTCCACGGTGTGCAGAACTTCAAAGTTCAATGCCTTGATTTTTGGATAATCCTGCATAATGGTTTTAAAACACCCGGAACAGGAACTTATCAATGTATCAATGCCCAGGCTGTTAAACTGGTCGATATTTTCTTGAAACAACCGCTTATATTCCGGATCTCCCATTCTGAGAAGCACACTGCCGCAGCATTTCTCCTCTTTTCCAAGCACACCGTAATCGATGTTCAGTGCTTCTAAAATATTGATGGTATGAATGGCAACCTGCTTGACGTTGGCATCGTAGGAGGCGGTGCACCCGAAAAACAGGAGTACTTTTCCCTTGGTTTTTTTGATCTCCCTGGGTTCATCAGCAATCAGATTGTCTTTTTTTGCACGGCGGGACCACTTGGTCCGGCCGGCCCTTGGCTGCTGCCAGGGATTGTCAAAGGTCATAACGCTTTTTCTGAGTGCTTTCTGGGGCTCCAGCGGGCCGTAGCCTGCCTGGACGATCAAACGTCTGAGGTCTTCCCAGAGGTTGACTGTATCAATGTGGGCAGGACAAACCACTTCACATTGACCACAGGTGGAACATTCATAGAGGTTGGATACAAATTCATTCACCTGTTCCTGGGTGATCTCTGTGTAACCGCAGACTTTTTTGATGACCTGTTTCAAGGATTCCCCGACTTTTTCACTTTTCATGATCCCTGAAAGAAATCCGTTCTGTGACCGGGCAATTTGTAAAAAATCCATTATTTTCCGACGGGGAATCAGGTCTTCTCTGGCATCCTGGTCATAGACAGGGCACCAGGAAAGACACTCTCCGCAACGGGTACAGGCATCAAGTTCAATCAACCTTTTCATGTCAAGCTGGTGAATGGGTATTTGTCTGACAGGCTCTTTGTTTTGTGTTTCGGAAGCTGAAGATGCGGTATCTTCATTTTCAGCCATTGTTTCATCTGCCCGAAAGTCAGACATTTTCTTGTCTTCGGTCATTGTATAACCCTTCCATTAATATTTCCGGTTAAACCCTTTTCTTGTTTTTGACGCCATCCACGGTTTCAATAAAATAGGTCAGGGGTGTGTTAAACATATGCCGCATCTTGCCAAAGGGAAGATAGGCAATAAATATGGCCGCCACCACACCATGGGCATACCACAGCACCGGATAAATTGATGCCCAGTCAAAGGAAAAGAGTGAAAAAATCCTGGAAACAATAAATCCTGCAAAGGAATAGACGGCTGTCTCAAAAGGAATTTTGGTTACAAGTATCCTTGCGCCTTCAAGGACAAAACCGAGCAGGACAAGACAACCGATAATGATAAGGGCGATATTGTCCTGGTATTCTGATATGACGTGATCCGGTTTGACGATAAAGCGTTTAACAACAGCCCAGATAATGCCAAGGAGGATAAAAAGACCCAGAAGGTCATTGAAAAAAGCGGTAAACCAATGGTTTTTATCAACCAGGGCGATCATCCATTCCCCGTTGGGATTAAAATAGAAACCAACAGCAGTAAACAGACTTACCAAAAATTTCAGCAGGATAGCTGTGAAAATAAGCGAATGCAGGGACCATCGGGAAACACTCTCTTTTAGAATTCTTCTTTGCAGCAGTATATCCAGAACAAATATTTTCACAAGGGAGAAAAACTGTTTTGAGAACAGCGTCTCCCAGATAGATTCTGAAGTCAGGCTTA
>JAABSK010000053.1 GCA_011390435.1 Desulfobacteraceae bacterium
TACGGTGAACCTGTTACAAATCACACCATTACGCAGAAAATGGGGCAGCTTCAGGGATGGATTGAAACAGCCCTGGAGATCGATCTGATGCCGGCTCAGGCCTATGAAGCAGAAGAGAGTTCACAGGGAAGGGTCTCCACCCTGTTAACGTTCAAAATTCGGAAAGACCACCCCCATACCATTTATCTGCCGGCTCCCTACCAGGAGAGGATCTGTCAGGATATCGCTGAATTGTCTCTTGACAGGGTTGTTGGCTCCGGCCAGACAGGAATGCCTGGGTCTGGAAAGACGAAAACAATCCCGGAGTTTTTTGATTTTGCCGGGGTCGGCCGACTGCAGATTCCCTGCACCGGACAGGATATTTACCGGAAGATCCAGGAATTTGAGGATGAAATCCAAAAAAGGGATTTTCAAGTGACCCAGCTGTTTCTTCCCCTGGACCAGACCGGGACCGGTACGCTTTGTAACTATTTGAACGGCAGGGGGTATTTCTACGGAGGATATCTTCCACGGTGGTTTGGCACGGATGCCATACTCATGCAGAAAGTTTTGCCCCAGCCGGGTTTTGAAGGGCTGAAGCTCTATTCCGACAAGGCAAAACAATTGCTGGATTATGTCCGAAAGGACTGGGAAAGAATTACATAACAGATTCTGCATACTGCACCGGATTTTTGCCCTTTGCGTTTGTCAAAGGTTTTCCAAGCTTTTCCGTGACGCTTCAGGATCTTTAGCTGGCGTTCATAAAATCTGTTCAAACGGTTTACTTCAGATTGTTTCATGGTATACTCCTGGTCAAATTAATCAGATCTCTGGTGGCCGCAGCCGGCCACCCAAAGGAGTTTACGCTATTTTGATTTTTTCTGCCGCGCAGCGGCATCATTCAACAACACAAATAATAATGAAAAAGGTGTGATGCATATGAAAAAAGCATTGATCACCGGCATCACCGGACAAGATGGTGCCTATCTTGCGGAATTCCTGCTTTCCAAAGGGTACGAAGTCCATGGTATCAAGCGGCGGGCCTCTCTTTTCAACACAGATCGCATTGATCACCTGTATCAGGACCCCCATGAAATCGAACGGCATATGGTCCTGCACTATGGCGATTTAACCGATGCCACCAATTTGATTCGTATTCTTCAGGAAGTGAACCCGGATGAAGTATACAATCTGGCGGCTCAAAGTCATGTTCAGGTTTCGTTTGAATCTCCTGAATATACAGCAGATACAGATGCCCTCGGTACCATGCGTCTGCTGGAAGGTATCCGGCTGCTTGGGCTGGAAAAAAAAACCCGGTTTTATCAGGCATCCACCTCTGAACTGTATGGAAAGGTCCAGGAAACGCCTCAAACAGAGACCACACCGTTTTATCCCCGATCTCCTTACGCCTGTGCAAAACTGTATGCGTACTGGATTACCGTAAACTACCGGGAAGCGTATCACCTGTATGCATGCAATGGTATTTTGTTCAACCATGAATCGCCGTTGCGTGGAGAAACATTTGTCACCCGTAAAATTACCCGCGCGCTCAGTCGAATCCACCTTGGTATGCAGGATTGTCTATATCTGGGGAATATGAACGCCCTGAGAGACTGGGGCCATGCAAAAGATTATGTGAAAATGCAGTGGCTCATGCTCCAGCAGGATGTTCCGGAAGACTATGTCATTGCAACAGGAGAGCAGCATTCGGTTCGTGAATTTGTAGAGGTCTGCGCGCGACATCTGGGGATTTCCATTAAATGGACTGGCAGTGGTGTTGAGGAAAAAGGCATTGATCAGGCGACTGGAAAAACCATTGTTGCGGTTGATCCCCGATATTTTCGGCCAACAGAGGTGGATACGCTTCTGGGAGATCCGTCAAAGGCAAAAAAAAATCTTGGATGGACGCCGCAAATCACCTTTGAACAACTGGTCAGGGAAATGACCCTGTCCGACCTTGAAATTGCAAAAAAGGATGAACTCTGCCAGCAGGCAGGGTTTCAGGTGTATCATTACAATGAATAAAAATGCCAGAATTTTTGTCGCCGGTGCATCTGGAATGGTGGGCAGTGCGATCTTAAGGCGGTTGAAATCCAGCGGATATATAAACCTTTTGGGCAGCACCCATGTGAGGCGGCTGCCGGAACATGATACTTCCGGCATTGAAATCATACCCCTGGATTTGATGAACCAGCAGGTTGTGGATCAGTTTTTTAAAAAGTATTGTCCGGAATATGTGTTTCTTGCTGCTGCCAGAGTCGGGGGTATCCATGCCAATCAGACTTATCCGGCGCAGTTTATTCACGACAATCTGAGTATGCAGACCCATATCATTCATTCTGCATACATCCATCATGTCAAACGATTGTTGTTTCTCGGTTCATCGTGTATCTATCCAGGTCAAGCCCCGCAGCCCTTGAAAGAGACGCATCTGATGACCAGTCCGTTAGAGCCCACCAACGAACCATATGCCATTGCAAAAATCGCCGGGATTAAAATGTGTGAATCCTATAACCGGCAGTACGGCACACAGTTCATTTCGGTGATGCCCACCAATCTTTACGGCCCAAACGATAATTTTGACCTGAAAACATCGCATGTCCTTCCTGCTCTGATACGTAAATTTCATGAAGCACACGTTGCAGGCGCTCCAGAGGTGGTTGTCTGGGGAACGGGCAGACCGCGCCGTGAATTTTTGCATGTGGATGATATGGCAGATGCCTGTGTCTATGTGATGAACCAGTCGGATCAGGTGATTCATGAGACGTTTTTAAGCTATCCTGCGCCCGGTTTTGTGAATGTCGGAACAGGCACTGATTGTACGATTAAAGAACTGTCACAGCTGATTAAAGATCAGGTTGGGTATTGTGGAGCGCTTGTTTTTGATACCACCAAACCCGATGGTACTTTGCTCAAACGGCTGGATGTATCCCGTCTTGCACAAATGGGCTGGAACGCACGGATTTCATTAAAAGACGGCATTAAAAACACATATGAATGGTTTTTGAATCAATCGCATTGAGGTTCCTTTATGAAAACGCACAGCCTTGTCAATCTTCTTGTTGATGAAGAACAGCATATCCTGTTAAAAAATCTGAGCACAACCATGCCGGAGATCATTCTGAACGACCGGCAAATCTGTGATTTTGAACTGTTGACCACCGGGGTTTTTTCACCCCTCACCGGATTTATGAAACAGATTGATTATGAATCTGTTCTGGATCGTATGCGTCTGGAGACTGGTAAGCTCTGGCCCATTCCCATTTGTCTGGACATCTCGGACAGCCTTGCCGCTGCCCTTGAGATCGGACAGTCGGTTACCCTGAGGGATTCTGAAGGGTTTCTCCTGGGGATCATGAATGTTGAAGATCTCTGGCCCATTGACATTGAAAAAGAGGCATTAACCATTTATGGCAGCATGGATCCATCCCACCCGGGAGTGGACTATCTTTTGAACAAATCAGGAAAATACTATATTGGTGGGGAAATCCAGGCCCTGAATCTACCGATTCATTCAGATTTCAGACAGATCCGCAATACCCCCGAAGAGGTGCGGATGACCTTTTCCAAACTGGGATGGAAACGGGTGGTGGGCTTTCAGACCCGGCAGCCGATTCACCGCCCCCAGTTTGAAATGACCATTCAGGCCATGCGAAAAGCCAAAGCCAATCTGCTGTTGCTGCCCATCGCCGGAGTGACCAAACCAGGAGATTTTGACCATTTCACCCGGATGCGCTGTTATCAGAAAATGGCAGCATATTATCCGCCGGATTCTTATGTGCTCAATCTGCTTCCCCTGGCCATGCGGATGGCCGGCCCCCGGGAGGCAATTCTTCACATGATCATCGGCAAAAATTACGGGTGCACCCATTTTGTGATCGGCCACAACCACGCATCTCCTGGGAATGATATTGATAACAATCCGTTTTACACGTATGATCAGGCCACAGAACTTGCAAAAGACGCCTCCTGCGAACTGGGTGTGGAAATCATCATGTTCGAAGAGATTGTCTATCTTCCCTTTGAAGATGAATATAAAATCGCAGGAGACGTTCCGGAAAAGATCGATACGATCTCTTTTACCGGAACCGATATTCAAAAGCGCATTCGCTCCGGCAGGAAAGTGCCGGAGTGGGCATCATTTCCAGAAGTGATCCAGGAGTTGCAAAAATCATTTCCACCGCCGTCCAAACAAGGCTTTACCGTGTTTTGTACCGGGCTGTCCGGTGCTGGAAAATCCACGATTGCACGCATTTTGTACGCCAAATTCCTGGAAATCGGTACCCGGCCGGTCACGCTTCTGGATGGCGATATCGTTCGGCGGAATCTCTCCTCAGAACTGAATTTTTCAAAGGAACACCGGGATATCAATGTCCGGCGTATTGGTTTTGTGGCAGCAGAAATCACCAAAAACAGAGGAATTGCCATCTGTGCGCCGATTGCTCCTTACGAAAAAACCCGATCTCAGATTCGACAGTCCATTGAAGAGAATGGCGGTTTTTTCGAGGTTCATGTATCCACCCCGATCAGTGAATGTGAAAAGCGGGATCGAAAAGGCATGTATGCCAAAGCCCGTGCAGGTCTTCTCAAAGGATTCACCGGTGTTGATGATCCATATGAACCTCCTTCCAATCCGGAACTTCGCATCAACACCACTGACCTGACGCCGGAAGAAGCTGCCCAGGAAGTGCTGCTGTATATCAGTGAGAAAGGATTTATCTAAAAAATCAGAGTGATCTGGTTTGATTTTTGTGTGTCATTCGTACGATCTTTTTCAAGACATTTCCCACGCCTGCTTTTCTTCCCTCCTGCCTTTCAACGGCATCTTTAAAAATCCCAAAAGAATATGTATTTCAAAAAAACAGCTCTAATGCTATGATAGGCTTTTTACGCATATAAAAAAGGCAATGGCTTTCAGGACAAAAATACGATCATGCTAAATATTGAAGGCGTATCCAAAGGATTTGGCGGCCAGATCCTGCTGGATGATACCGGTTTCCAGATCAACCCGGGGGAACGGGTCGGTCTGGTTGGCAGGAACGGTCATGGGAAAACCACTCTTTTAAATCTGGTTTCCGGTATGGATCATCCAGATGACGGCACAATCAGTATCCCTTCAGGATATAAAATCGGGTGCCTGTCCCAGAAAATCGAGTTTTCATGCGCTACGATACTGGATGAAGCCATGTCCGGGTTAACCGGTGAGGAAAAAACCCATTACTGGAAAGCAGAGAAAATCCTGGCCGGACTGGGGTTTTCCGCCGAGGATTTCTCAAGACATCCGGACCAGTTCTCCGGTGGGTATCAGGTCCGTCTGAACCTGGCCCGGGTACTGGTGTCTGAACCAGATCTTCTGATACTGGATGAGCCGACCAACTATCTTGATATTGTTTCCATCCGGTGGATCTCCCGGTTTTTGACGGCCTGGCCCAGGGAGGTGCTTCTGGTGACCCATGACAGGGGCTTTATGGACCACGTGGTCACCCATATCGCCGGGATTCACCGCCAGAAAATCAAAAAAATCAAAGGCGATACGGCAAAATACTATTTTCAGATTGCACAGGATGAGGAAGTGTATGAAAAAACCAGGGTGAACGAGGAAAAACGCAGAAAAGAGATTGAAGTGTTTATTTCCAAGTTCAGGGCCAAGGCGCGCCTGGCCAGTATGGTCCAGTCCCGGATCAAAACCCTGGAAAAAACGCAGTCCCGTGAAAAGCTTCAAGAACTCAAACAGCTGGACTTTTCCTTTAATGGGCTGCCGTTTGCCGGAAAACAGCTGTTGCGAGTTGAACATCTGTCGTTTGGATGGCAACCAGATCTTCCATTGCTTGATGATCTTTCTTTCACGGTTTACCCTGGCGACTGTATCGGGATTATCGGGAAAAACGGCAAAGGCAAAACCACACTTCTCAAACTGATCAGCCGGCAGCTGGCCCCTTTGAACGGGCAGATCCAGTACAACCCAGGGGTTGAATATGAATATTTTGAACAGACCAATGTCCAGTCCCTGAACGATCAGTTCACCATCGAAGAGGAACTGATGCACGCCTACCCGGACGCAGATCGGCAGATCGCCCGGAATATCTGTGGTGCAATGATGTTTGAACAGGATGCAGCCTTGAAGAAAATCGCTGTGCTGTCCGGTGGAGAAAAAGCCCGTGTCATGCTGGGAAAGCTTTTGATGAAACCATTGAATCTTCTTTTGCTGGATGAGCCGAGCAACCATCTGGATATCGAAGCTTGTGATGCGTTTGTCAGTGCGCTGGAACAGTTCGAGGGTGCAGTTCTGCTGGTTACCCATAATGAGATGTTTCTCCACGCGCTGGTGAACCGGCTGGTGGTATTTAAAAATGGCAGTGTCCATATGTTTGACGGAACCTACCGGGAATTTTTGGAAAAAGAGGGCTGGGATGATGCTGAGGCACCGGAAAAAAAAGCAAAACCATCAGGTATTTCCAAAAAAGAGATCCGACAGAAAAAGTCTGAAATCGTTACTGAAAAATCAAAAGCCATCCGTCCGATAAAACAGAAAATCGATCGCCTTGAAGCACAGATTGAAAAAAATGACGTCCTGATCCACAAGGTGAACGAGCAGCTGCTTCAGGCCTCCCTGGACCAGGATGGAAACAGAATCCAGGAACTGTCCATTGAACTGGCAGAGCTTCAAAAATCGAATGATCAGATGTTTGAGGATCTGGAAGTTCAGATGGATGCGTTTGATACGATTGAAGCCCGATACAATGATCAACTCGAAGCGATTGAAAGGGAATCATTTTAAGATGGACAAAAAAAAATTTCAATTTTATTATGGACTGGTTTTAACGGCAGTCGGGCTTGGGGTCTTTTACCGGATTCCCCAGGTGATGCCTCAGATAGCGGAGATCGAATTTTTCAGTCACAAGCTTCTGGCGGTAAAGATTACCTTTTATATATTAGGTCTTTTTCTGGTCGTTGCCGGGGTCATGAGAATTTATAAGAATTATAAATAGCCCGAGGAAATTGAGTGCATCTATGGCCAAAACATCCAGCCTGAAATCCACCATCAAAGATCAGTCCGGAGCAGGAAAAACCCGGATTGGCGAAATTCTCTCAAAAGAAGGTCAGATCACCAGTATACAGCTTGAAGAGGCGCTGACAGCACAGAAAAAGACCAATGAACGCCTCAGCAGTATCCTTCTGTCCAAAGGGTATATCGATCCGGACACGATCACCAATGTTCTGGGCAGAATTTACAATTATAATGTGGTGACCTTTTCTGAAATCAAACCGTCTCAGCAGGTTTTGTCCCTTCTGCCCTACGATATGGCCAAACCCTTTATGGTGTTTCCGTTAGGGATAAAGGGTGAAGAACTTTCCATCACTATGGTGGAACCGACAGATACAACTGTTGTTGAAGAACTCCAGAAAAAGCTGGGTAAAACCCTCAAGGTATCAGTTTCCACTGAAAACGATATTATTCAGGCGTTTCGGGATTATTACAAGATTTCAGATGAAGAGTATAAAAGCTTTCTTCATTTTGATGATGATGCTGATGATGAGCCGGTTACCTCGGTGGATGATTTTGGTTCTCTGGTCTCAGAGGCTGCTGAAGAGATGGAGGTGGGCTATTCAGAGAAGGATGATCAGCGCGATGAGTTTATGGCTTCTGATGCCCCGATCATCAAGCTGGTAAACGGTATTCTGACCAAAGCCATCAACGATGGTGTCTCAGATATCCACATCGAGCCGTTTGAGAAATCTTTTCAGGTGCGCTATCGCCTGGACGGTTCCATGTATAAAGCCATGAACCTGCCGATTACCATTAAAAATGCGGTAATTTCCCGGATCAAGATTCTTGCGGAACTGGATATTGCAGAGCGCAGGGTGCCGCAGGACGGAAGAATCAAGCTTCGACTGGGAAAGAAAAAATCTATTGATTTCCGGGTATCCACCTTGCCAACTCTTTTTGGCGAAAGCATTGTCATGCGTATTCTGGATCAGAGTGCTCTGAATATCGATCTGACCAAAATGGGTTTTGAAGCATCCACTTTTGACTGTTTAAAGCGCTGTATCTCAAGACCTTACGGCCTCTTGCTGGTTACCGGCCCCACAGGTTCCGGAAAAACCACCACGCTTTACTCCATTCTCAACCGCCTGAACAAGGATGATATCAAGATACTGACCGCAGAAGACCCGGTGGAGTTTAATTTCAAAGGCATCAACCAGGTGGCGGTCAAAGAAGAGGTGGGCATGACCTTTGCTGCTGCCCTCAAGGCATTTCTGCGTCAGGACCCGGATATTATCATGGTCGGGGAGATCCGGGATATGGAAACAGCTGAGATTGCCATAAAAGCAGCCATGACAGGGCATCTGGTTTTTGCGACCCTGCATACAAACGACTGCCCGTCGACCATCGGTCGCCTGGTGGATATTGGGATTCCACCGTATATGCTGGCATCTTCCGTCACCATGGTGCTGTCCCAGCGGCTTGCCCGACGGCTTTGCCCGGAATGCAAGCAGGTGGTCACCGGTTATAACGAAAAAGAACTGGAATTGAACGGATTTTCCCAAAAGGATATCGAAGAGATCGACATATACGGCCCCAAAGGATGCACCCATTGTAACGGGACCGGTTACAAGGGCAGGGTAGGGCTCTATGAACTGATGGAAGTCACAGAAGAAGTTGCAAAAGCCATCAGTGCGGAGGTCCCTGAAGATCAGCTTCGCAAGGTTGCGGTTCAGGAAGGAATGGTGACCCTCAGGGATGCGGGGATCCAGAAAATCCGTTCGTCAGAAACCTCGCTTGAAGAGGTGCTTAAAAAAACCATTATCACAAAAGAAGCACTGCCGGCATACCTGATCAATCCGGATGTTGAAAACTATGAAGACAAAGATGTGATTATCCGGGAAGGCAATAAGGACATTGATTTTTTCAAACTGGTTCAGGGAGCGCTTTACGTTGTCAAGGGAGGGAAAAAAATTGCCGAGATTGTGCAGCCGGGAGATTATTTCGGGGAGATGTCCGCCATTACAGGCGAGCCCAGGTCTGCATCCATCATTTCCAAAGGCAGATCCGTGGTGAAGCGGTTCCCTGGTGACAAGCTGACAGAAGTGATTGAAAAATATCCGGATGTGGCAAAACATCTGTTTACTGCCATTGCTGCCCGTCTTGATGGAACTGACAAACGGTTTATCAATCTGCTCAATCAGTTTAAAAAAACACAGGTCCCTTCCAAACCCTGATGGTCAAGGTTTGTAAAACCGGTCTTTTTCACTGTAGATGCATCCGCAATAGGACTGGCGGTACATGCCCCTCTCTTTTGATGCAGTGATGCCCTGTTTCCATCCTTTCCGGAAATCCTGGTAATAAAATTCCAGCCCATATGCTTTTGCAACCGCTTCTCCGGTTTGTCGGATCAGATCATGATTCTGGAATTTGCTGTACAGCAGCGTGGTTGAAAACGCGGTGAATTTTCCTTTTTTGGCCACCATGGCGGTGGCGGTTAACCTGGCATGATAACAATAGCGGCACCGCTCTTTTTCCCTGAACACGACCGACTGGATAAATTTTTCCATCTGGTAGTCCTGCTGGTAAATCATTTTTAAACCAACGGCGTCTGCATACTGACGAAGCGTGTCTTCTCTTTTGAGGCATTCTTGATAGGGATGAATATTGTGCCGGTAATAAAACCCCATGAGATCCATGCCCTGCTGGAGAAGAGTTTCCAGCGGATAAATGGTACAGGGTCCGCAGCAGGTGTGCAAAAGCAGTTTCATACGCGCGCTCCGAAAATGGATGTCCCCACCCGCACCATGGTGCTTCCTTCCTGGATGGCCACATGAAAATCATTGCTCATTCCCATGGACAGGTGCGCCATATGGATCGATTCAACATTCAAGGCCTTGATGGCTGTCCGGAGTTCAGCCATTTGTGCAAAGTACGGCCGAACCTGTTCTGGATCATCAAAATAGGGGGGGATGGCCATCAGTCCCTGAATGGAGACATGATCCAGCCGGGATATCTGTTTTGCAAGGTCAAGGGCATCTTCAGGATCAATGCCTGATTTGCTCGATTCCTTTCCAATGTTGATCTGGAGAAGAATCTTCTGAATTTTTTCGCGCCTGGCAGCCTGGCGATGGATCTCTTTTGCCAGCTTCAGTGATCCGACCGTGTGGATATAGTCGAAACAGGCCACTGCAATCCGGGCTTTATTGGACTGGAGATGGCCGATAAAATGCCAGCACACAGACGGGGTATCAATGCGATCGATTTTTTCAACAGCCTCTTGGATATAGTTTTCTCCAAAATGCTGACAGCCGGCTGCAATGGCCTGGTGAACGGCATCAACCGATTTTTTTTTGGTGACGCCGATCAGCATGATATCCTTGGGATCTCTGCCGGCGGCCTGTGCTGCCTGCCGGATCTGCTGGTTGATCTGTTCCAGGTTGGTCTGGATCACGCTCATGATGGTGTTCCTTCCAATTGGATAATATTTAAATCCATCAGTGCTTCAAACACTTCGCAAACCGGCAGTCCCACAACATTGGAATAGGATCCGGTGATTTTCCGGACCAGAAAAGCCCCGATGCCCTGTATGCCGTAACCGCCGGCTTTGTCAAATGGTTCGCCTGTTGCCACATACCAGTCGATTTCCGCTTCTGTCAGCGCTTTGAACTGAACCCGGGTGTGAACACTCTGCAGGACCATCTGCTGCAGGGATTTGCATGCCAGACAAAAGCCGGTGTATACCAGATGTTCAGCATTGCTCAGCTGCCGGAGCATGGCAGCTGCCTCTTTTTGTGAAGCAGGCTTGCCCAGGATATGGTTTCCCATGACCACGACCGTGTCCGCTCCGAGCACCCAGGCCCCAGGATACTGTAGGGTAACATCTTCTGCTTTACGCTGTGCCAGCTCTTTTACCAGCGTTTCAGGGTGCTGCGTCTGAACACCGCTTTCATCAATGGAAGACGGGCAGATCATCAGTTTTATTCCCATCTGTTCCAGCAACTGCTTTCGTCTGGGCGAACCCGATGCCAGTATCAACGTGTCGCAGGAGGATTCAATCATGAAGTACCGCTGTTTCATCTGCAGCGCTTAACGCTGCAATTCGGGACTCGATCGGTGGGTGGCTGCTGAACAAAGACAGCATGCTTTTGCCTGAAATGCCGCTGGCAGCAATCTCTTTGGGCAGCTCTCCTGCAGAGATGCCTCCCAGTTCACGAAGGGCATCAATCATTGGCGCCCGGTCCCCCATCAGCGCGGCTGCACCCCGGTCTGCCCGGTATTCCCGCTGGCGTGAAAAATACATTACCACAATACTGGCCAGGATGCCGAAAAGAATTTCAAAGACAATGCTGGTAATGAAATAGCTGATGCCTGGATGGCTGGAACTTTCATCATCTTTGCGCAGAAAATTGTCCACGGCATAGGCAGCAACACGGGAGATAAAGATGACAAAGGTGTTGACCACACCTTGAATCAGGGTCAGTGTCACCATATCGCCGTTGGCAATATGAGCCACTTCATGGGCCAGCACTGCTTCCACCTGTCGGCGGTTCATGTGCTGCATCAATCCGGTGGATACCGCCACCAGTGAATTGGATCTGCTGGGCCCGGTGGCAAATGCATTGGGCATGCCGTCATAGACAGCAACTTCCGGTTTTGGAAGCCCCGCTTTCGCAGCCAGGCGGGCAACAGTATCCACAAGCCAGGCCTGCTCCATATTCGCTGGCTGGTCAATCACCCTGGCACCCGTACTCCATTTGGCCATTTTCTTTGACATTAAAAGGGAGATGGTCGAGCCGCCAAAACCGATCAGGGCGGCAAACGCCAGGAGCATTCCCATGTTGAGTCCATTACTGGTCAGATACTGGTTGATTCCAAGAATACGGGCAGTGATGGACAATACCAGAATGACCGCCATATTGGTCATTAAGAAAAAAAGGACACGTTTCATATCAATACCTTTTCTACTTTATATTTCTATCTGTTCACGTTTCCAAAAGGTTTGTTGTATCCTGAACAGACCCACACGAATCTGCACCAGGTTTTTGAAGATGATATTTACATGATATCCCCATGATTTTCAAGCATTACCCAGTTTTGGGGTTGCAAAATGGACTCAAATGATATAGAAAATTCATTAATTGCGCCTGGGTGGCGGAACTGGTAGACGCAAGGGACTTAAAATCCCTCGAGCATTATGCTTGTACGAGTTCAATTCTCGTCCCAGGTACCACAAACCGACAAAGGGTTTTGGCTGCACCACCAAAACCCTTTTTCAAATGACATCAAAACAGCTTCGATACCTTATGGATAAAATTGAAATTACCGGCGGCCAAAAACTATATGGCGAAGTCAATATCAGCGGAGCAAAAAATGCAGCGTTGCCGTTGATCGCCTCAAGTATTCTGGTGAACGGAAAAACCGTGTTCAAAAATGTTCCCAAACTTATGGATATTACCAGCATACGGCTTCTGCTCGAAGACCTCGGTGCAAAATGCCTGTCAGAAGGGGATATGCTCGAGGTAGACGGATCAACGTTTCACAAAATTGAAGCAGAATATGAGCTGGTCAGAAAGATGAGGGCTTCCATTCTTGTGCTGGGGCCGCTCGTCGCCCGGTTCGGCCACGCCAAAGTATCACTACCCGGCGGTTGCGCCATTGGTGCACGGCCGGTAAATCTTCATCTGGCAGGACTTGAGGCGCTGGGTGCGTCGATCAGTATCGAGCATGGCTATATTGAAGCACGGGCCGGTCGCCTGATCGGAAATGAAATCTATTTTGATATCCCCACGGTTACTGGAACGGAAAACCTGATGATGGCAGCGGTTCTGGCCGATGGCACCAGCGTGTTGCGGAATGCTGCCCGTGAACCTGAAATCGTTGCTCTGGCAGATGCCTTGAATCAGATGGGGGCAAGGATCAGTGGTGCTGGAACCCCGATGATCACCATCGAAGGGGTGACCGCTCTGAACCCTTCCGAAATCACGGTGATCCCGGATCGGATCGAAACCGGAACCTTTATGGTGGCTGCGGCAGCAACCGGTGGAGATGTCCTGATAAAAGGCTGTGAGCCGGATCATATCGGTGGAATCATTAACAAACTGAAAGCCACTGGTGTTCAAGTC
>JAABSK010000519.1 GCA_011390435.1 Desulfobacteraceae bacterium
GTCAGGCGCTGATCCAGCCATTTCAATGAGCTGTTCAAACAGCTGCCCCTGGGCCCGGCAAGCCCGGTTTTCCATGGTCAGACGATGAACCTTCTTTTTCAGGGAGTTTATGGATTCCACCACCAAATTTTTATCCTTGCTTTCTGGATGTATGAAACAGTTTGCACCAGTATTCTTTCCGGGCACAAATATCACAGGGCCTAATTTTTTTCACAATTACAAAATTCCTTCCGGTATGGGGGGAACTTTTTCCCCGGCCAGCACAAACCCGCCGTCCAGGCGCAGGACACTGCCGGTCATGTAAGGGGCATCCTGAATCAAGAACAGACAAGCTTTGACCACATCTGCAATGGTACCTGTTCGGCCGATCAGGGTATGGTCCAAAAGCACCTGTCTTTCAGCAGGGGAAAGGACCTGGTCCCATCCTCTGGTGCCTTGGGCATGACGTGTTTCGAACATTCCCAGCATCAGCTCGTTGACCCGGACATTGGGGGCGCCCATGCGGGCCCAGGTTTCCGTAAGGGTCTGAATCCCTCTGTTGGCGGATGCGTACGCATCGTTAAACACCAGTGCGGCCGGACCGGAACGCCCGGTAATGGCGGCCACAGAAGACACATTGATCACCACAGCATCATCCGATGCCTGAAGTAAAGGAAACACAGCATCAAATACCCAGCGTTTGGCCTTTAGCGTGGTTTCCATTTCCAGGTCCCATTGCTCTTGCACATACCTGCCGTGCACTACAGGCCATCCCCCACGCTCGATGTTGTTGATCAGAATGTCCAGGCGGCCGTAGCTGTTTCGGATAAACTGCGCCAGCTTTTCCACCTGACCGATTTGTCTCAGATCTGCTGTAATAATGTGATGTTCTGCCGCAGCAACTGAAAAATCAGCCTCCATGCTGTTAAACGCATCTTCCCAGTCATGACGGGTCAGTATAAGTCTGACACCTTTTTCTGCCAGCGCAATACCGATACCTTTACCAATTCCCTTGACAGCCCCCAGCACCAAGGCGACCCTGTTTTCCAGTTTCATGCAGTCAACTCTCCGAATTTTGTTTTAAGACCATGTTATCTCAATACCAAATATCTGATATTTGACCCACTGGATGCCTAATTCCAAAAGGGCCTCATCCCTGGCACGTATATTGTCCATAACCAGCCCTGGCATGACAATTGTTTCCAGCAGATCCTGTTCAAAAATCAGCCTTTTGAATGTATCCAGATCATATAAAGCCGTATAAAAAAGATCTGCATGATCTCTCTGCAGTTTTCCAGGCATCATGAGGTTTTTGAGGCTGATCAATTCTATGAGTTTGTCATTGTAGTGGTTGTGCAGATCCGCAGCCTGGCTCTCCAGCCATTGGCGGACAGTCAGGCCCGTTTTTTTGCCAAATCCCATACAATGGTCCTCTTCTATGAGGGCATAATATTCCCGAATTTTTCCGGTCACCCTGGAGCGGGAAATAGCGCGGGCCAGGGGATACATGCGGCAGGATCCAGGGCGATCATGATACACGGAACAACCAGCTTCTGTGACAAATGGACACCCATGCCCGAGGGCTGGATCTAGTTTGAAAGACACCACAGGCAGGCCGGAATCAGGCCCGAAATGGCGGGAGGTATACCGGCGTAAAAATATCCCGGAGTCAATATCCAGGCTGTTTTTCAACCGCAAAATATCATAAGGAGTCAAAGCTTGGTTTAGATCCCGGCAGCACGTTGTGAAACATACGTTGGTGGAGCCGCAGAAAAACGGCATGGGGTCGTTTTCACAAACCGGTTTCATCTCTTCTGTCATCTGTACTTTCCTGTAATAATGAGGTGTCAAGCCATATTTCCATAATGCCTGTTCAAGGTATCAGGATTTAAGAAATTTTTCCAGTTCCTTTTTGACCAGAACTCTCACTACATATGGTGCCACAAGGCAGATATACTTAATATATGTTGTAATGCTGGCCTGAATGCTAAGCAATTGAAAAATCAGATGAATCTTTTTTTTGAAAAATCTTGACAAAAACTACATGGCAGTGCTATTGCCTTAGCATTTATGTGAAGACTGCGACTGCGTGCACGTGCATGCCAATGCAGACACTGGCCTAATAAATGACAGACCGGATGGCTGAATCATGGTCTGAATTTGCTATAAGATATTGTTGCACAACGGTATTGTGCTTTTTTGATTAACTTAATGTATGGAGGTATTTTAAATGCCGACTTTTGTAATTGCAGAAAAATGTGACGGCTGCAAAGGCGGGGATAAAACAGCATGTATGTACATCTGCCCGAATGATCTGATGGTTCTGGATCCCAATGAAATGAAAGC
>JAABSK010000520.1 GCA_011390435.1 Desulfobacteraceae bacterium
GTGGCTGAAGGCCACCCCGGATCCGGACTGCCGGGACCGGTTCCCGAAAACCATGGCCTGCACCGTGACTGCGGTGCCCCAGTCATCGGAAATACCCATGATCCGGCGGTAATCGATGGCCCTCTTGGCATTCCAGGAGGAAAACACCTTGTGAATGGCCAGAAAAAGCTGGTCCACGGGGGATTCCACCAGTGTGATTCCTTTGAGTAGCAGCTGATTTCTGTAGGCCATGGCCACGGCTTTCATCTGAGGGCCTGTGAAATGGCGCTTGAAATCAATGCCCGCCTGTTTTTTATGGACTGCAATGATCTGGTCGAATTCATCCCGTTGAATGCCGAACGTCATGCCGTACTGCTGAAGAAACCGCCGAAAACTGTCCCAGGCAAACCAGGGATTGCCTGTTTTTTGGGCAATGGCATCAGCAATCTCTTCATTGATTCCCACATTCAGAAAAGAATCCATCATGCCCGGCTGGGAAATGGATGATCCGGAACGTACCGACAAAAGCAGTGGTCTTTCAGGATCACCCAGCACCTGTCCGGTCTGCTGCTCTAAGCGGGACATCATATGGGCCACCCGCTGTTTGAAATTGACCGATGCCGGGGTGTAGGTATCGATGAGATCCAGGCACCGGAACACTTCCGTGGTAATGATGAACCCCTCGGGCACCTTGACCCCGATCTGCTTGAGACGCATCAGGTTCCATCCCTTGTTCCCCAGAAAAATAATGTTCTGGTTTGCGACCTGCTCATCACTGATGGAGGTCACCGCACACTTGGGGTCATAGTTGAGCAGTACACTCAATTGGTCCTGGGACAGTTTTTCCGACTGCCGGAACAGGGTGTGCAGAATCCGGTTCAAAAAAACATCCAGCTGCTGGAGCCCTAAAGACGTGGCAATACGATCCCGGAAAAAGATATCTGCAGCCCGCTGATCCAGTTTTCTGGCGGTTTTTTCATCCAGCGCCCCCTGTTCCGAAATAAATCCGGGCAGATATTTTTTCTGAATCTGATCCTTTCCGATGCGGGCTTCAATCTGAACCAGATTGGCGGAATGAATGGTGTGGAAATAATCGTTGATAATATCTGCCACGGCCCGCACAAATCCTTTGAAAATATCCAGATACTGGGTAAATGAACACGTGGTGATGTTGACCGAGTACTTGAGAAACTCCATCTGGATATCCAGTTTGTTGGACACGATACCGTCCTGGCTCAACGCTTTGCGAAACAGGGTCAGCACCGAAAAAATCCGGACAAAGGTGGGTTTGGTGATCAGTCGCAGATCAATACTGTTGATCAGATCTTCAAACAGGACATTGACAATACTTTCGATCCGCAGGGTCAACCCTAAGGCATCAAACTTGGGTTCATTGTAACTGCCGTACATGGACGGGATGTCCACGGCAAAATGGCGTTTGTGATAAATGGCTTCATTGGGTTCATATGTGCTGTCCGAAACGATCATCTCCTTTAGGTCTGCCATATAACCGAGCAAAAGACCGATTTTGGTTTCCAGATGCTTTTCATCCAGAGCCGCTGCCAGCCGCCGGGGTTCGGGCATGTAGTCGGTTTTGAAATTGGCCAGATAGGATTTGATTTCCAGGTGATCCACCCCGTATTTTTCATTGAGCAACCGGTAAAAACGCAGCATCAGCCGGACCCTTTGCCGGTCCAGATCCGTCACCCCTTCGACCTCATTTACAACCTGGTCCAGAGCTTCCTGGCGGTACATGAGAAAATCCTGGGGATGGTACAGTTTTTTGGTGTCCAGATACTGCATGATTTTACCGGGGCCTTCCACAAACCGGCCGGAAGACTGGATCTCTTCATAAATGGAGGGCGGCACAAAAGGTTCCAGCGGGGTCTTGTCCTTTGTTTTCCAGAAAATCATGACCTGCTGAATAAACTCCACAATCCGGCTGGAGCTTTCCACATGGCACTGCTTGCGCAGAAAATGGATCAGCCGGTCCCGGCGGTGGCAGGATTCATCCAGATCGGTGGAGATATTCCGCAGCTGACCTTCGGCCCCGATTTCATTGAAAAACGCCGGCAGCAGACGGGCCAGCTGCTTGACCAGATTGTAGACCCTTTCGATGTCAGCGTTGAGAAACCGGGTGATGTCCCGGGGAAACAGATCCGTGTCCTTGATGAATACCCCGCCGATGGCCAGATAGATAATCAAAGCGGACAGCAGGCGTTTGGATTTTTTGGGCTGCTGACTGATCAGGCTTAAAAATACCCGGATGTTTTTCACATGGGCAGTATTTCCCTTGATCTGCCAGTCTTCTCCGGTGCCCTGAATCATGGGAAACTGGAATCCGTG
>JAABSK010000521.1 GCA_011390435.1 Desulfobacteraceae bacterium
ACCCTTTTTAATGGTGCCAAAACCCCTTTTGTATTAGGGGATGCCATTGAATGGATTGATGTGACGGCTGCAGATAAAAGTGTGGGGAACCAGGCCCGGCTTTGGGTTGACAATGATCCTGAAAGCCATCTTTTTTTATGGTATATGAAAAAAGAAAACCCCACCACCAGGAGCAAAACGCCCAATAAAGATGAAGCAACGGGTATGGCCGTCAGCTATGTGGCCACTGAAATTTCACGGCTGCTTTTTCTGGCTGAACAGGGCAAAGCAATGATCGGCAGTGCCCCGTTAAAGCCGTCTGATATTGCGGTGCTGGTCATGCGAAACCAGGATGCCCAAACCGTCAAAGCTGAACTGACCCGCCGGAATATTCCGGCAGTGATCTCAAAATCCGGTAACATTTTTCACAGTACTGAATCCGCAGCCCTGCTTCTTTTTCTTCATGCTGTGGCCGCACCAACCCACCGGGAAAGGCTCAACACGGCCCTGGCAACAGATCTGATGGGCTTTTCCGCCAACGGGATTTTTCAACTCATGGCAGGCAATGACAAGGGAGGCGATGACCGGCCCTATGATGCCCATATGGAAAGAATGACCGGGTATCACGCACGCTGGCAGAAAAAAGGATTTGCGGCCATGTTCAGACAATTTATGGACGATTATGATGTCCGGCAGAATCTTTTGACCCTACCGGACGGGGAACGAAAACTGACCAATATTCTCCATATGGCAGAACTGATCAATACAGTCAGTCTCGAAAAAAGACTGGGTATCTCCGGGGTGATCGGCTGGATCAACCGACAGATGCTCTCTGATGCATTGAACGACACCCATGAACTCAGGCTGGAGCGGGATGATGAGGCTGTTCAGATTGTAACGGTTTTTAAAAGCAAGGGCCTGCAATATCCCATTGTCTTTTGCCCGTTTATGTGGCAGCGGGGGGCTGACACCCAATCGTCTGCCGTCCTTTTCCATGAAGACCACTGCCTGTTCTGGGATTTGGGATCAGATCAGCTTCATCAAAATCGTCCCAAAGCCGGCAGGGAAGCCCTGGCAGAGCTGATACGACTTTTGTATGTGGCTGTGACACGCTCGCAAAACCGATGTTATCTCACTTACGGCAAAATCGGCACCCCGTCTGCCAATGCACTCGATTATATCCTGACAGGGGGCAATGCAGATCAAACAACGATTGTTGACATACTCAAACAACGGGTCAAAGCCCTGGATGATGACCAGCTTTACGCCCAGACTGCATCGTACACACACAGGGCAGACGGCCGGATACATGTATCCTGCGATGCCTTATCAGCCGCGCCCATACCTGCCCATCGACCTGAACCTGAAATACTTTTACAGGAAAAAATCTTTTCCCATCAGGAGACCATCACCAACAACCGGATTATTGCCAGTTTTTCCATGCTGACTTCCGGTAAAAAAGAAGCAGCCTATGGTCAAAAACGTCCGCCGGAACCTGAGGCCCCTGTGATCAGCACACTCGTTTCAACGCCGGAACAGCCCATGGCTTTTTCTGCCTTTCCGGGCGGCACTGAAGCGGGTTCGTGCATCCATGATATTTTTGAGCAGATTGATTTTTCCATGAAAGACACCCGGCACAATACAGAAATCATCCAAACCACCCTGGCCGACTATGGCATCAATACGGTTTTCACCCGTCTGGTTGAAGATAAACTAAACCAGGTCCTCTCAACCCCCCTGGTTTCAGCATTTGATTCTATTTGCTTAAGCGATATTTCAGATAGCATGAAAATCCATGAAATGGAATTTTACTATCCCCTGGCCCGGCTAAATGCCAAAACCCTTCAGGCAGCATTTAGCCCATCGCCGGATCAAAACCCTGAACAATCCCACGCTTTTTTTAACCAGCTGAACACCCTGGATTTTTCATCCTTGCAAGGCTATATGAGAGGCTTTATTGATCTGATTTTCTGCTATAACAACCGGTACTATATCATTGACTGGAAAACAAACAACCTGGGCAGGCAATACCCGGATTATGCCACTGAATACCTGGCAGACAATATGCTCAATTCCTTTTATTTTCTTCAATACCATATCTACACGGTCGCCCTTGATAAATACCTGGCCGAACGGCTGCCGGATTATGATTATGACACCCATTTTGGCGGCATATTCTACCTGTATATCAGAGGGATACACCCGGACAGCCCGCAAACCGGCATTTATTATGACAAACCACCCCAAAGGGTCACACAGGCGTTATGCCGTTTGCTTGACCCTGAAGGCACAGAGATCGGATAATGTATGGACACAGATATATTACACCCACTTTACGATA
>JAABSK010000522.1 GCA_011390435.1 Desulfobacteraceae bacterium
CCCATCTGCGCAGAAACATCGGCCAATGCTTTTTTCAGGTCTGTAAAATATGTTTCTTCTCCCCGGGATACCGACGGTATTTGGCAAGCAAAAGAATCCACCATTTGCGTCCCTTTCAGCCCATGGCTGAAAAGCACGGAAACCATCTGCTGGTATTGAATGTCAACGGTCAATAAACTGGTGCTCATCTCACTCTTTTCCTCATCCTTTGGATGGTGAATCCAGGGTGTTTTTATATCCTGTTATACGGGTTTATGCAAGGTTCTTCCTAAAAACAGGGGCCGGGAACCATCAATCATCCTTTTTCATGGTGTCAAACCAGTGAATGATTCTTTGAATTTCTTTTTTGTTTGCAACATCCGGCTGAAGTGTCAGTACCTGTTTGAAATGCGGCACACTCTTTTCAGGCTGATTCAGATGCTGGTAATACAGGATGGCAAGATTCAAGCGGGCATTCACCATGTCAGGCCTGAGAATCACCGCTTTTTCCAGGATGCGGGCAGCCGCTTCATAGGCGTTCAGGTAATAGTGGGATATCCCCAGGTTATACAGAACCATGACATTTTCAGGCTCGGTTTCCAGCGCCTTTTCAAATGCTGCGACCGCATCCGCGTATTGTTTGCGGCCCATGAAAATACCGCCGATGTTGATATGGGCTTTGGAAAAATCGGGCTTGATCTCCAGGGCCCGTTTATAATATGCCATTGCTTTGTGCGATTCTCCCAGTCCGGTCCAGGCCACGCCGAGGTTCAGCAACGCTCCCATGTGATAGGGATAGGCCTTAACCACCTTTTCCAGGGCATCCACCCCTTTTTGATATGCACCGGTTTCGATATATCCCCGGGCCGCATAGGAAAGTGCTTTCATGCGATGCGGATTCAACGCATACGCTCTTTCAGCATATTGGATAACTGCGGGCCAGTTTCGAATTTTTTCCATGGACAAGGCGTTGAGATAATACCGGTCACTTTGAATGTCTTTATAATAATAAACAGACAAGATTGCTGCAGCCAGAAGAGATACCATGCCCGCGCCTGTCATCCAGCGGCCTGAAACATCCAGGCGACGGGTGTCGGACAATGGGTTCAGCCCCACCACCCCTGCCATGTAACCGGCCACGATCAGAGGCGGAATGGGCATATCAAAAGGAAAGCTGAAACAGGCATTGATCAGTATCCCTGCCACTGCCGTCCCCATCCCCAATACAGCGAACACCACACCAGCAGATGCCGTTTGCCATAATCGGACCACCTGAACAAAGAACAAGACAAAAAGGGCCAGACCGATGATTCCCCCGATCACGCCGGTTTCCGCCAAAAGCTGAAGAAAATCGTTATGCACATGGGAGGGCTGAGAAGTCTCACTGAACACGATTTCCTTCACAGCTTTTTCATTGAATTTCGGATAATGAATTTTATGATTTCCCAGGCCATACCCGAAGACCGGTCTTTCTTTGACCATTTCAAGGGTGTTCTGCCAGATGGCCAGCCGCAGATTCACACTGTCGGTTCCGGCCATGTCCGATCGCTGCAATGCCTTACCGGCAACCGGCCCTGCCCGGTCGATCATCACCGACCAGCCCTGCTTCAGCAATCCGCCGGACAAAAACAGGGCCGGTATCAGAACAAGCAGCAGAACCGACACCCATACGACCTTTTTTTTCATCCATTGAAATTGTGTACCGAACCGTCTCAATGTGAACGGCAATACCGCTCCCACCAGGCACAGTTCCAGAAAAACGGCCAGCCACGCCGCCCGGGTCCGGGTATATGCCAGATAAAGCATCATGGCGGCACAGCCAATGACCGCGATCCATTGGTCGGTTTTTTTCCCTGCCCCGAAAAACAGCGTGATACCTAAAGGAAATGTCAGGGTGATGAACTGAGCCGCCATGTTTTTATTGGCAAAAGTGGCTGCCGGTGCTGCGGCCTGAGGAATCCAGTCCAGATGAAAAAGATGCTGACAAATGCCGATCATTGCTGTCAGAAATCCGGCTAAAAACAGCACGGACACAAACGCATATATCCTGGAAACAGAAACAAGCAGTTGCTGCAGCAGAAAAAAAATCAGCCCGCAGGCGGCCCAGAGACCCCATTGTCTCAACGCCTCATAATGATTCAGTGCGTAAATGCACGCAGCCAGCGTCCAGACCAGAAAAACCACAACAGCAACGTTCAATGGGCATTTTTTCAGATTCAGCCGCTTTGGACCGGTCAGCAGATATCCGGCAGCCAGCACCAGAGAAAATATCTGAATGAACGCAGACTGGGGAATGACCACAAAATCATAA
>JAABSK010000523.1 GCA_011390435.1 Desulfobacteraceae bacterium
ATACAGCCGGGGCCATTGCCCGGAACCACAATGTTTCTCTCAATGACCTGATCCTGGAAAACGGCCTTAATCGCCAGGCCGTGATATACATCGGACAAAATCTGCGCATACCGGTGAAAGTGCAATCTCCTGACATGCCTGGCACCATGCTGGCAGACCAGGCTGACACGACAAAACCGTCTGTCCCTGACAGCCCGCAGGCCAGCTCCAAAACTATTGTCAAAAAAGTAGCCAAACCCGGCCGGGTATCCCCACCTGTCTATTTGTCAAAACCCTCAACAACAACCCAACAGCCTGAGTCTGTTGCAGAAAAAACATCTGAAATACCAAAAGAAAGGTCCGGTGATGTGACAGCACTGCCTGTGCCCGGGCCTGACAGAATTAACCCCTTGGTTGATTCCAGCAACCTGAAAATCCAAAAAGTTGTGGCCGATGACAACCATGTCCGGATAGGCATTATCCAGGTGGAAGCAGAGGAGACCCTGGGACACTATGCAGACTGGCTAAAAATTCCCACCAGCCGGATCCGAACCCTGAACCGCCTTGCCTTTGGCAAACCCATCTCAATCAACCAAACCATAAAAATCCCCTTGACTGCGTCGGATCCGGACAGGTTTGAAGAAAAGCGGTTTGAATTTCACCGGGAAATCGAAGAAGATTTTTTTGGTTCGTTTGTGGTTGCAGAGGTAGAAACCTATGAAATAAAACCCGGAGATACCATCTGGTCCCTGTGTCTCAGGGAGCTGGAAATTCCCTTCTGGCTTTTAAAAAAATACAATCCCAGAACCAATTTCAATGCCCTGCGCCCGGGTCATACGCTTAACTATCCGCTGGTTGCAGCCAGACAGGAAGACCTGATTTTATGATCAGATTCCCAGGCGTTTTTTGATTCCCCTGAACTGATCATAGGACAACCCCAGCAGGGATGCCGCTTTTTTGTGGTGAAACCTGGTCTGAACCAGTGCCTGTTTCAGCCGACGGGTTTCCAGGGCCTGGACAGCATCTTTTAAGGGCATTGACAACAGATCTGTGACCCATCTTTCCTGGTTATGAGTTTCCAATGCGGTATCTTGTTCCGGAATCTCAGGCATCTTCCGGTCTGTCCTGGATTTCAGGGGGACCACTGGCTGCTGTCCGGCGGTATGGTCTTGGATATTCTTCAGAGCCTTTCGAATACCGGCAAAGGGATTTTCGAACGGATCAAAAACAATTTCCTGTATGCGGGCAGTGGTACTTTTATACACCGCCCGCTCAATCACATTTTTCAATTCCCGTATATTGCCAGGCCAGGGATAAGCGGTCAGGGTTTTTCTGGCGTGGGCTGTCAGTTCCGGCACCATTTCCCAGCCCAGTTCAAATGCCATGCGTGAGGCAAAATGGTTGGCCAGCAGCAGGATATCCTCCTTGCGGTACCTCAAGGGCGGCACATAAATCACCTCAAAAGACAAGCGGTCCAGCAGGTCCCGTTTAAATGCCCCTTGCCGGGCCATGGCTGTCAGATCAGCATTTGTAGCAGCAACAATACGCACGTCCACCCGCACGGGCCGGGAAGAGCCCACCCGTTCAAACGTACCGTATTCCACGGTGCGTAGAATTTTTTCCTGGACCTCCATGGGAATGGTGCCGATCTCATCCAGAAACAATGTTCCATCTGCGGCCTGTTCAAACCGACCGGTATGGCGGGTCCCTGCACCGGTAAAGGCCCCTTTTTCATACCCGAATAGCTCAGATCCGATAAGGGTGGGGGTCAAAGCAGAACAGTTAAGTGTCACCAGCGGTTTCTGCCACCGTTTCGATAAAAAATGGATCCGGGCAGCAGCCAGTTCCTTGCCGGTTCCCCGCTCTCCTATTATCATCACAGACCGTTCTATGGGAGCCACCCGGGAAATCTGTTCCTGAAAAGTGATAAATGCCTCTGATTGCCCCACTGCCCCATCCATGGATACATGATGATGCTCCATGGATGTATCAGAACCTGAATACCTCATGCGGATACTGCACTCCTTAAAATCAATGGTTAATTATACATTAATATGGTTATTTTATTCATTTTTTGGTTTAAATTACCATGAACCGGGCTTTGTGTCAATCCTGATTAATACCTACAACTCATTGAAACCAAAGAACATTTTGTTTTTTTCTGCAATGGCACATTTTGTGCTATTACATCTGACAAGTGCATAAACAGGGGACAGCCCCCAAACATTAAGGAGAAGATTCATGGGTATTTTTACACGGTTCAGAGACATTGTCTCTGCCAATATCAACGCCATGCTGGACCGGGCAGAA
>JAABSK010000524.1 GCA_011390435.1 Desulfobacteraceae bacterium
GAAGTGATCCTGACAAAAAATTCAGTGATCGGTGCGAAAGGAGAGCAACTCCGGGGCCATGAATTCCATTATTCGTCCGTCAAAATCGATGATCAAGGATGTGACAATGTGTTTGAGGTCACGACCCGGGCCGGCCAGGATGTGCAGGTGACCGGGTATCAGAGAGACCAAACTCTGGGATCGTATCTGCATGTGCATTTCGGCTCCAACCCTGCAGTGCCCCGCTGTTTTGTGGCACATTGCGCTGATTTCAGGCAGCAGCGCAAAAAAACCGGGACAACACATGTCATCATTTGAACACCAGTTTGTTCAATGCCAGCAACACCAGATAAAGGATGCCGCTCAACACGATAATGGTCGGACCTGACGACAAACTCAAGGTGTAGCTGATGCCCAGGCCCGTCCAGGTGAAAACGGCACACAGCAGCACGGAGTACAGCATCATTTGCCACAGCCTTCGGGCATAAAATCCCGCAATGGCGGGGGGGATGGTCAACAAAGCGATCACCAGAACAATACCCACGATGCGCACCAGCAATACAACGGTCAAAGCGGTGAGTACCAGAAGAAACAGATAGAAAAACGTGGTGTTGATCCCGCGCAGCAGGGTAAACTCAGTATCGAAACAGACCCCGAAAAACTGATTGAAAAAAACCACCACAACCCCCACGATCACCAGATCCAGGCCGATCACAAACCACAGGTCCTTTTGTGAGATGAGCAGGATATCCCCGAATAAATAAGAACTGAGGCTGAAATACCCGGGAGTCCGGTCGATGAACAGGATACCGCAGGCCATGCCGACAGCCCAGAGGGCGCCGATAATGGTATCTTCCCTTTCCTTGGCATGAATGCTCACCAGTCCCACCACCATAGCTGAGACCACAGCGGCCAGAACGGCCCCCAGAATCGGATCGAACCATGTGATACCCAGCCCGATCTGAAGATACAGGGCCAGGCCGATGCCGCCGAACACGGAATGGGATATGGCGCCGGCCAGATAACTGATGCGTTTGATGGTGACAAACGTGCCGATGATGCCAAAGGCAATGGAAGCCAATCCTCCCATCATCAGAGCATACGCCAGAAACTGATTGTCCGGATCCTTGACCGCCTGAAAAAACTCAATCACGACAATGCCCTTCTTCGCTGCACCGGTGATCATGACGGACCATTTTCAAATCTCCATAGTAGATATCCTTGATCATGGTACCGTCCACAAGCGTCGTGGGGTGAATGACCAGGCGACGGTTGACACAGATCACCGTTTTAACGTATTTGGACACAAAGCCCAAGTCATGGGAAACCACCAGAATGGTCATCTCCTGATTCAGTGCTTTGAGAATTGAAAACAGATTTTCCTCGGTTTCATGGTCCACATTGGCTGTGGGTTCGTCCAGCAGCAGGATGTCCGGCTGGCTGCATAATGCCCTGGCAATGAGTACCCGCTGTTTCTGTCCCCCGGACAGCGCATTGAATCCCGTGTGTGCAAAAGGCGTCATGCCCACGGTATCGATGGCATCCATGGCCTGGGACCGGTCTTTGGCGGAAAACCAGAAAAGGTTTTGTTTCAGGCGGCCCATCAGAACGATATCCAGAACCGTGGCGGGAAAATTCATATCCAGATGGGCATACTGGGGCATGTACCCCATACGGTTCCGGGCTTTTTCCGGGGTGGTTTCAAGCACCTGTATCTGCCCTGTATCCGGCGGGATGAGCCCTAAAATCAGTTTGAGCAATGTGGTCTTTCCGCCCCCGTTGGGCCCCACGATGCAGGCAAACTCTTTTCGGGGAATACGAAGGGATATGTTTTCAAGAATCAATTGTTTTTTATAGGTAAATGAGACATTTTTCAGGCGGATGTCGGTTTCCATAAACGAATCCTTGCAGGCAGTGTCATCCTTTTTTCTCAAGGGGCTGCCTGCATGCTTGCCCCCCAAGATGCCCAGAATTTCAGTAAGCGTGGTTACTTGTACACAAGTTCAACACAATTGTCAAAACCCGAAAAACAACATCTGGATTTAAAATGCGTTAAAAATCAATGAGATGAATGGGTAAGTGCAATGGATGAAAAAATATTGCAAAAAAAATCAAAAAAAGAATTGACATGGATAAAGTTTTCAGGCATATTACGCCGGTCTTCTCGAGAGACGGTTTGTGTGTCCTCGGGGAGTTTTTTTTTGATCTTTGAAAATTGGTCAGTGATAAAGTTTGAAGCGGGTCTTAAACAAGACCTTAAGAGTTTGAAGTTAAAGGATTTAACTGGAGAGTTTGATCCTGGCTCAGA
>JAABSK010000525.1 GCA_011390435.1 Desulfobacteraceae bacterium
TCCCCTGGCTAGAAATGATTGTTTGCTCTGGAAAAAATTCACCCCTGCGATGATCAGAATTGTGATCAGAATTGCTCCAAGAGATCCCAGATACAGCTTTTTACCAAAACCCATGCAACCCTCCTTTGTCAGAATCTAAACAAATCGTCACTCATTTTAATTTTTTGGTATCATACCCGAATTTTTCAAAAAAGCAAGGTAGTTGGAAGATTGACTCTGAGCAATTGCAAGCAGATGAAAGGTCCGATATATAAACCATCCCTCTGTGGGTGCCTTGTGACCGGACCGGTAGATGTCATTTCGGGCCAGACGCAGTACAATCCCAGTGGGCGGACATCGTTATACCTAAAAAATTTTGTTACCTGCAAATTTCTGGATGAATTTCACTGTTTCACAAACATTTTGTATCCGGACAGAACTGCCATCTGGATTGATCTGACAGATATGGGCAAAATTTTTCTTGTTGAATTTTTGTGTTTATGATTTCATAAAGAAATAACCAAATGAGATTTGCTTTCCCCTAAATGCTGCCGGCTGTTGGAGAAACTTTTCAATAACCCTATTATTTTAAGAATCAGGACACAATACGTATGCAGAAAAAAGACTATTTAAAAACCCTCACCATAGACAATCAGGAATATGCTTTTTACGACATCGGCCTGCTTGAGGAAAAGGGCCTGGCCGATATCGGCAGACTGCCGTTTTCCATCCGTATTCTCGTTGAAAACCTTTTGCGAAAACTTGATGGAAGCATTGTTACCGAAGCTGATCTCATGGCCATTGCCAACTGGGAAAAACACTATGATACGCCTGTGGAAATTCCTCACCACCCTGCCCGGGTTCTGATGCAGGATTTTACAGGTGTGCCTGCGGTGGTGGACCTGGCAGCCATGCGGGATGCGGTACAAAAAGCCGGGGGAGACCCAGCATCCATCAACCCCCTGATTCCAGTAGAGCTTATTGTAGACCATTCGATCCAGCTGGACTTTTACGGCACCGACACTGCCATCACCGACAATGTCGACATGGAATACACCCGCAACAAAGAACGGTATAAACTGCTCAAATGGGCCCAGATGAGCTTTGACAACTTTCAGGTGGTCCCTCCCAATTCAGGCATTTGCCACCAGGTCAACCTGGAATATTTGGGCCGTGTGGTCATGCAGGACGATTCCGGAAAAAAACCAGTTCTTTTTCCTGATTCCCTTGTGGGCACTGACTCCCATACCACCATGATCAACGGTGTCGGCATCATGGGATGGGGCGTTGGTGGTATTGAAGCCGAAGCAGTGATGCTTGGACAGCCCTATTTCATGTCCATCCCTGAAGTTATCGGGGTAAATCTCACAGGCAGCCTGAAACCCGGGGTCACCGCAACAGATCTGGTGCTTACCATCACCCAGATCCTGCGCAGATACAATGTGGTGGAAAAATTTGTCGAGTTTTTCGGACCAGGTGTAAGGCAACTCAATGTGACCGATCGGGCCACCATTGCAAATATGTCTCCTGAATATGGAGCCACCATGGGGTTTTTTCCTGTAGATGAAAACACCATTCAATACCTTGAGATGACCGCCAGAACCCGACAGGCTGAGATGGCCAGGGCATATGCCCAGGCAGCAGGTCTTTTTTATACAGGCAAAGAAACCATTGAATATACAGATGTGGTGGAGGTAGACTTGTCTGCTGTAGTGCCATGCCTAGCCGGTCCATCAAGGCCCCAGGACAGAGTGGAGCTTAAAGAAGTGACATCCAGCTTTTCCCAGCTGCTTTCATGCAGGCACGACCGGGATACAAGCCTTGACAACCTTTCCCAGTTTCTTGATGAATCCGGCTCGGTGGCAACCCGGGAAGCCCAGTGTGAACCAAGCAAAAAACGGTCTGTGAACATTGATCTGAACGGCACCCGGACAGAAATCGGTGACGGCAGTATCGTAATCGCCGCCATTACTTCATGTACCAATACCTCGAACCCGTCAGTGCTTATCGGTGCAGGCCTGCTTGCGAAAAATGCAGTTAAAAAAGGCCTGCGGATCAAACCCCATGTCAAAACGTCCCTTGTTCCCGGGTCAAAAGTTGTAAAAGATTATTTAAAAGATGCCGGCCTTCTTCCCTATCTTGAGGCCTTGGGGTTTCACGTAGCAGGATACGGCTGCACCACTTGCATCGGTAACAGCGGTCCTTTGCACCCCCAGATTGAAGAAGTCATTACTGCAAATGACCTCACGGTTGCCGCGGTATTGTCCGGCAACAGAAATTTTGAGGCCAGAATCCACCAGCGGGTC
>JAABSK010000526.1 GCA_011390435.1 Desulfobacteraceae bacterium
AATTTTCGCTGATACCAACTCAAACCAACATTGGCCAGAACAAGCACCAGTGTAATCTTACCCAGCCAGATATACCATGGCTGGTCCAGGGAAAGCAGCAAATCCAGGCTTCCGGAACCTGCGGCGAGCAGCACCGGATGCAGCAACAGCAGCACGGTTGCAGCTATTGCCATGTATTTGTGGAACCGCAGCAGGATATCCAGGCCGAAAGGATGCGCGATCCATTTGAACCGGGCGGCCAGAAGGCCTTGCATCAAAATGATCATAACTGCCGCCAGCGCTGTATTCCGACCCAGCTCGTAAACAAAGCCTTTGGTTGTGAAGACAAGTGCGGTTACCAGGATGGCCGGAAGAATAACAAAAAAGGAGTATAACAGTATTCGGGATAATGGACTGAACATGATGCCTCTCATTTATCTATTATTAATAATGGAAAACGGCTGCCGCAGCTGAATCGTCCGGCATTTCGTCCCCGGGAACCGGAAAAACGGATGCACCGTTTCTCATGGCATGGCAGGCGGCCATGTTGAGTAAATCCTGATCTTCCGGTTGTTTCTCAGAATGCAGGGCCACTGTTCCGGCATCCGGGGTAAATTTTCCCCATTTGTGATCATCCGCAGAAAGAATCAGCTGACTTATCCGTCCTGCCAGCGCTTCCTGGATAATCTGGCCGAGATCATTTGCGGCTTTTCCTGTTCCTTTCAGGTCATGGTATTGTCTTACCGCCCGGTCCAGATCTTCCCGGGTCCGGGGTTCGACAATTTTCAGAGCCGCTGCATGGAGATCTTCAATTTTCAATGTTTCCGGGTTTCCCGTAATACCTTCATCCAGGAGATGGGGATAGCTGTTTGCCCTTTTATACAGCGGGTGGAGATAATCCACCCCTGCCAGGATCAATTCATCCTTCCTGGTGCCCAGAAAATTTGTCAGGGGCCTGTCTATGGCTTGAAAATAACGAAGAATACGATCTTTATCTTCGTCATCATTTGTTCCGTGTCCATGAAATGAGGCGGCTTTCCTGCCGGGTCTGGATCCTTCAGGGCCTGCGGTATGAAACTGGAGCTGTTTTTCCTGCAGATCGAACCGCAGGGCCTGTGCCAGGCTGTCCGGGAGATTTTTGGGCCGAATTTCACGGCAGTCCTGCATGCTGCATTTGAAGAGGCGGCATTCATTCTGGCTGAGGGCCAGGATAAAAAAAGAGGTGTCATAGACCACCAGGGGTAAAACCGGTTTCAAATGAAACTGGTCCGCCCCCACCACCACTTCCGGGAATTTTTTGGGAAGCCGGTAGACGTTAAGGGTGTCAGGGGATATGAACATGGCAAATCCATCTTTTTGATGCTGCCAGAATGGCGTATCGTTCATGAGTTTTATGAAGGGTTCGGTTCCTAATCCCGGAACCAGTTCCTGGACAGAATCCATGGCGTTTTTGAAACGGGTGGCATTCTGCCGGGTTTCTTTCCCGCTTCTGTGGGTCGGCAAGTATACGGAGATACAGGGCCCGGCATCCTCTTTGAGCAGTGCCTCGAGGTCTCTTTTGTTGAAGGTATCCGCTATATGCATGTTACCAGGCATTACAAAATTTTCCATTCGTATCTTCTCCTTTTGCTGATTTACAGTATGTCAGGGGATTATCCGGGCGAAATGAGACAAGGCTTTGTTGTGATTCATTTTCAATTTCTTGTTTTGTTGTCATTTTTTTCCTCCTGTTATTATGGATTTCTCTTATATTACTGCCATGTATAATTATGACTGCTGTTTTCAGTTTTCGCTTGTTTTATCAATCACTTTACGGACTACTATGGGTCCGAAAATTTCAAAGACAACGGTGGATCCGATGACCAGTGGCAATATCATATTTTTTAATTCAGGAAACCGCTCGGCAGCCAGCAGTGCCATCCCGAGTGCTACTCCCGCCTGGGGAAACAGGCAGAGGCCGATCCATCGTTTTACTTTTGGATCGGCATGGACCAGAAAGCCTGAAATCCTGGCGCCGGCATAGAGACCTGTCATACGGGAAATAATGTAGAGTATTCCAATCCAGCCGACAGACGAGAGTTTATCAATATGAAGAGATGCCCCGGCAAGCAGAAAAAATAGGATCATGAAAGGCCATTCAATTTCATCTATTTCATGGAATGGGTGCTCGTGGTGGCTGGCAAATGTGGCAACCGTGCTTCCCATGACCATGGAGGCCAGAATCGATGACAGATCGAGAAGGACGGCACCTCCGGCACAGATAATCACAAGTCCCAGTGCTTCTGCCTGGGTGG
>JAABSK010000527.1 GCA_011390435.1 Desulfobacteraceae bacterium
TGACAAGAGTATTTATGGATTTCGAAATGCAAACGTGCGGTTTATCAAACAGTTCCAGCAGGATTATGAGGCAAAAACATTTTACCTGGTGGAAAATTACCGGTCCTCTTATCCGATTATCCAGGTGTCAAACGCATTGATTGCCCTGAACCAAAACCGGATGAAAACCGGCTGGCCGTGCCGGATCAATGCAAAAAGAAAATCCTTTGAACGAAATGCCCACAAGATCAAAACCAATGATATGGTCCAGGTGGTCCGGGTCAAGGATATGGCTTCCCAGGCCATGGTTGTTGCCCGGAAGATAAAGCAGGTCATTGCGGATCATCCGGGTATGGGATACCATGATATTGCAGTGGTCTCACGCCATGGAATGGGATATCCGCCCCTGGTTTCCCTCAGGATGGCCCTTGCAAAAGAAGAGATCCCCTTTTGTTATTCAATTAAAAATACATCTGGATTCTCCTTATTCAGGATCAGGGAAATCCAGGAATTTCTCCAGTACCTTGAGGATCATAAAAAAGAGAGCGCCACACCCCGTGATCTGGAACAGGCAGTTCTTGAAACATTTACACACAAAAACACATGGACCACTCAAATTGCCCAGATTCTCGAATCCTGGCGTGCGATCAATCCGGATATGGAAATATCCATTGCCCGTGCAAAAGATTTCGTGCTTGAAACCCTCCTGGAAGAAAAACAGGAACACCGGATCGGAACCGGTGTTTTTATCGGCACTGCCCACAGTGTAAAAGGGATGGAATTCCTTGTTGTGTTCATCCTGGACGGGGGGTGGGAACAAAAGGACATCGAAGAAGAGCGGCGGCTGTACTATGTTGCCATGACGCGATCCATAAAAGCACTTTATGCCTGCCGGATTCAGGACGCTGCAAATCCCCATGTGCGGTTTCTGGAACAAGGTAATTTTACCCGTATTTCAACCGCAGAAGATTCGAGGATCAATGGATTTAATAAAGAATTAACCGTTTCGATCATAGGGATGGAAGATCTTTTTCTATCCTATGCCGGTCTGTTCCCGGAAGGCGACAGGATTCATGAGGCCCTTTCACATCTTATCCCCATGGACAAAGTTGATATCGTCGAAAAAAATAATCACATTTTCATTGAAAACAGCCATCACCAAACCATTGCAAGGCTTTCGAACAAAGGAAAGTTAAAATGGCAGGGCCAAACCCGATCCATTTTGCAGGCCAGGGTGCTTGGCATGATACAGCGCCTGAAAACAGACGGAGACGGCAAACGTGAAAAGATTGAATCATGGGAACTTCCGATTGTTGAGATCCTTCATAAAAAACATGATCTATAAATTCCCTTGACACACGCCGGTTCTTGTATTTTAATGAAAAATAAACTTTTTTTACCCGATCCATATAAGGCAGGCAGGTCATCATGATCTATAAAAAACAATATCCCCTTCTGGTTTTGCTGTTACTCTTCCTGGCCAGTCCCTCGATTTCTTTTTCCGAGAACCCCATAATACCCATCGACACATCCGGTGTTCAGGACCTGATCAATGATACAAACTGTCCTTTGCTGATCATTGCCTCAGCGGCATGGTGTGCGCCCTGCAGGGAGGAACTGCCCGTCCTGAATCGTCTCTACCTGAAATACAGGGATCAGGGACTGCAGGTATCGGCGCTCAGCCTTGACTTGTCACAGTCAGACATGCAGCGACTCGTCGACCAGATGGATCTTAAGTTCACTGTCTACTGGGGGGGAGATGCCATGGCAAGCCAGTACAATATCTTTGGAATGCCGACGATCCTGATTGTAAAGGACGGTAAAATTCAGGAACGAATTGTCGGGCAACGTTCCGAGGATTTCCTGGAAAAAACCATCTCCCGCCTGATGGAATCATGCAAACCCTGAATACAAAAAAACCTGTACGGGGCACCCCGCGAAAACTTCCGCTGATTCTTCTTGTGGTGTCTCTTATCCTTTTCATTTTTGGTATTAATTCAGGAGAGCCTTCCTCTGTATGGGAAAAAGCGGTCAGAATCTGTCTGAGCTGCATAGGAATTGGTTAAAAATGAGTGTGAGACGCTGGATACAGGTCGCTGCCACTTTCCTGAGCAACGGATACCTGATGTTTCCGTTTACCCGGAATATTTACCAGGGCAGATTGAAAAGCATCTGTCTCCCTAGCCTGAACTGCTATTCGTGCCCGGCAGCCACAGGCGCATGTCCCCTTGGTTCTCTCCAGACATTTCTTGCAAATATACGACCCAGCTTTGAGACAGGAAAGCTTC
>JAABSK010000528.1 GCA_011390435.1 Desulfobacteraceae bacterium
GTCACCTGTTCACTGGCCAGATCCAGCATCAGGACCGCTGCGGGAAAGCGCTTTGCAACCGTCCCCAGCAGGGCCTTGGTGGTGGATTTTTTCATTCGGTCCTGCAGGTGCTGGATGAACGGGACCCCGTCGATTTTGACGGTGTCATCAAATGCCAGGCCCATGTATTTGGTAAACGAGCTTTTTCCGGAGCCGTAAAACCCGGAGACCCATACCCCGACTTCATTTTCTCCCCCGGCCTCCATGGCGGCCTGCATTTTTGTGAGCAGCTTTTCAAACTGCTCTTCAATGCTTTCCGTGACCACATATTCTGAAATTTCAGATTTGAGACGTTTTTCCTGGGATACGCCATAGGTGATCACTTTTTCAATGGTACGATAGATGTTTTTATTGGCATCAAACAATGATTTGATCTGCATGGTCATTTTCCGCCTTTTATCAACCGCCAACGTGAACGGATCTGTAATTGCCGTCTTCCGGGTAAAACCCCAGAAACTTGAGCCGGGTTTTTCCCGTGCGTGTGCCCGGGTAAAAGAAAATGCAGGGGATGCTGAACTGTCCCTGGAGCTTTCCTTCGATAACCCCGATGCGCATGTAGGGATGAAGCGCTTCAATATCAGTGATCAGCAAAATGTTTTTGGGATCGGATTCCAGATCCTGGAGTACGGATTCCAGTTTTTTCTGAAGTGCCCCGTTTTCCAGGGCATTGGCCAGTGCCTTGTTGGTTTTTTCCCACTGCAACGGGGCTTTGGCATCCGCCGAAAGCCAGATCTTTCTCAATGGCGCTGCCTCCAGGATCTGTTTGATTTCCGTGGCAATGGAAAAGGTGTGCACTTTCCAGCCCTCGTTTTTGAGCCTGGCTGTCCATGCGGGCATGTGCCGTTTTACATCCAGAATCTGTTCCGGGGAAAACACCAGATAATAGATCGGTTCAAAACTGGCATGGCCAAATTCCCGGCCGGCTTTGATACGATTGATCAATTCATTGAAATCAGCCTTGAGCGATGACATCCACCACCTCCGACAACCGGTCAAAACGCCAGCTTATTCGGGTGACCTGACCGGCGGACTGGACAATCAGCCAGTCTTTTTTGGCAATCCCGGCCAGGTTTTCTTTGACATCATCCGGGGTGAGCCCGAAGAGCCGCCATATGTCGTGATTGAGAATGCGGTTGTCCCCGAGCCCTGAAAAATGCAGCCAGTAGGCAAAGAAAAACAGGGGCTGGTGCTGCAGCTGCACGGGCTGAATCTGTCTTGCAGTCCCTCGTTCTTTTGATAACAAGCCATAATCGGCACAGCATCCGACCAGGTAGGAAGATACGCGTTTTATGGTGGTCTCCGACCAGGGCCTGATGGTTTTCCCTTCGTTGACGGCATGGATGACAAACGCTTTGGCATCGTTTGTGGACACTGTATCATGGCCCCCGGCATAGCGGTTCCAGTAAACCTCTGTAATGAAATCCATCAAAATCTGATTTGCCAGGGCGGTAAACACCAGCAGAAACTGATTGAACACAGCTGTTGGCAGATGGGGATAGATCTTTTTCAGGTGCCTGGCAGCATCGGTTTTCACATATCTGGGGGAAAAACATTCCCCAATGATATTTTTTAACCGCCGGGCCGATACCATGGGAAACAACCCGGACGTCAGGGCGGTTTCATGAAGCTGGGCCAGTGTCATATCGGGCTGGTAAATGGACAACAGCAGCTTGGTTTCTTCGATCAGCCCCAGTCCTGCCTGCAGTTGGGTGGTGTATCTGACGTTGTCATCGCCCATCATACACATCTCATATATGGAAAGGTCCTGTACCCGTGTTCAAACGCATCCAGGTAATGAGATACGGATTTTTTCAGCAGCGCATTTAACCGGGTGTCTGAAAAATCCCCCACCACCACGGGCCCTTCACCGCTATCAACCGCATCTGATCCAATTTCTTTGAGCCGATTCATTGCACTGTCTTTGTCCGTAGTAAACTGGTTCACCGCCAGGGCAAAGGCCCCCTCCTGCATGCATTTGGCTGACGACTGTTCAATGGCATCCGGTAACCGGAACAAATGAAAATGCCGACCAATGCCGATATGCTCATCATGGACAATGGCTGCTGCCCGACAGACCCCACTGTATTGTGCCAGAGGGACCGAATTGGGATAAACCGGCATAAGAAACGCCGTACTGGAAGCAGACATAAACGCACAGTCCCACCAGGCATTCTGATGTTTTTCTCCCATAAAGCCGATCAACAGGCGGTATTCACATATATTTTGAA
>JAABSK010000054.1 GCA_011390435.1 Desulfobacteraceae bacterium
TTTAAAGCAGGCAGGGTGCAAAACCATCAAAGGCCTGTTTCTGGTGGCCGCACCCGAAGGCATTGCCAGGGTCACGGAAAAACACCCGGATGTGGATATCCATGTGGCCTCAGTGGATGAATGTTTAAATGATGTCGGCTATATTCTCCCGGGTCTGGGAGATGCCGGAGATAAAATTTTCGGAACCAAATAACCCCATAACTTTAAAAAAAAGGGAACCAAACCCATGTCTGATTCGACCGCTTCTTCAACTCAATACCGCTTCCGGCTGAAAGACTGTTTTTTAGGTGCCCAGATGCTGTTTGTCGCATTTGGCGCACTGGTACTGGTGCCGCTGCTGACCGGACTTGATCCCAATGTGGCCTTGTTCACGGCAGGCCTCGGCACCCTGGTATTCCAGGCCATTACCCGTGGCCGGGTCCCGATCTTTCTGGCATCATCATTTGCCTTTATCGCTCCGATCATATACGGGGTCAATACCTGGGGAATTCCGGGAACCATGTGCGGCCTGGCTGCTGCAGGCGTGGTGTATATCCTTTTGAGCTTCATCGTCCGGATAGGCGGTATCGGTATGGTGCACCGCATCCTCCCGTCTGTTGTCACCGGCCCGGTGATCATGGTGATCGGCCTGATCCTGGCACCAGTGGCTGTTCACATGACCATGGGCAAAACCGGGGACGGCGCAGTGGTTCTCTTTGAACAGACCCCTGCCATGATTGTCGGACTGTGCGCCCTTGCCACCACCATTCTGGTCTCGATCCTGGGCAAGGGTATTTTCAGGCTCATTCCCATTCTCTGTGGTATTGCCGCAGGATATGTCCTGGCACTGTTCTTTGGATTTGTTGATTTTTCAGGTGTGACAACAGCAGCCTGGTTCAAAATGCCGGGATTTGTCCTGCCGGAATGGAATCTTCAGGCGATCTTCTATATTGTTCCCATCGCCATTGCGCCGGCAATTGAGCATTTCGGAGATGTGGTTGCCATCAGCGGTGTCACTGGAAAGGATTACCTCAAAGACCCAGGCGTGCAGAACACCATGCTGGGTGATGGTGTGGCCACTTCCATTGCATCATTTCTGGGCGGGCCTCCCAACACCACCTATTCCGAAGTAACCGGGGCCGTCGCCCTGACAAAGGTCTTTAACCCGGCGATCATGACCTGGGCCGCCATTGCCGCCATTCTCCTGGCTTTTGTGGGAAAACTCGGTGCTGTGCTGCAGACGATCCCCACCCCGGTCATGGGCGGCATCATGCTGCTGCTTTTCGGAGCGATCATGGTGGTGGGTCTGAACACCCTGGTCAAATCCGGTGAAGATCTGATGGAAGCAAGAAATCTGGCCATTGTCGCCCTGATCCTGATCTTCGGTATCGGCGGGATGAGCTTTTCAGCCGGACAGTTCCAGCTTCAGGGCATCGGGCTTGCCGGTATTCTCGGTGTGGTGCTGAACCTGGTGCTCCCGGGACGGAAAAAAAGCTGACACCCATATGGATACAGCCCTGCTGTCTTACATAAAGACTCAATCCAGGGCTGTATCTGCCGATTCGTTAAACAGCTTGAACAGCGCCTGGGTTCCCAGGTTTTCATCCCCGTTGTCTGCCAGTCTGCGATACAGGGACAGGGCCAGATCCAGACCAGGCGTTTGAAGATCGACCTTTCGGGCCGACTGAACCGCAATGGACATATCTTTTATAAAATGTTTCACATAAAAGCCGGGATCATAATCCTGATTCAACATTCTGGGCCCCAGATGATTCAATGACCATGATCCGGCAGCACCCTGCCCGATGCTTTTCAGAACGGTTTCCGGATTCAATCCGGCTTTTCTGGCATAGGCAAGGGCCTCGCACACCCCCACCATTCCTGCAGCAATGGCGATCTGATTGGCCATTTTAGTGGATTGTCCAGACCCACTGGGGCCCTGAAACACAATGTTTTTGCCCATAATGCGCAAAAGCGGAAGGGCTGCTTCAAACGCGGCAATTTCCCCTCCCACCATAATCGACAAGGTGGCGTTTTTTGCACCCAGATCGCCGCCAGACACCGGCGCATCCAGGGCGTAAATCCCGTTTTTCAGCGCCAGATCATATACCGTCACTGCCAGATCCGGCCGTGATGTGGTCATGTCCACTACCAGGCTGCCGTTTGACGCATGATTTAAGATTCCGTCCGGTCCAAGATACACCTGCTCAACATCCTCAGGATATCCAACCATGGTGATCACCACATTGGATGCAGATGCCAGTGTCGGGATGTCCGGCGCCCACACAGCGCCCCGGTTGATCAAATCTGCTGCAGATGACCGGGTCCGGGTATATACATGCAGCTGATATCCGGCATCCAGCAGATGCCCGGCCATACTGGTCCCCATCACCCCAAGGCCCACAAAACCGATCGGAGTCGTCTCAGGTTCGATCGTGATCATTTTTCAATTCTCCTGTTGCAGATTTTTTTTGCTGCCACCATGAACATGTCCTGAACAAAACCATTGCACAAAATCGGTAAAAATACCATCCACCCCCATCTTTTCCAGGCAGAAAAAATGCTGACGATCATTGACGGTAAAGACATTGATTTTCCTGCCCATGGATTTTAGCTGGCCCACCAGTGCGCCATTCACCAGATCTGCATGAACATTATATGTGGCAAATTCCAGATTCCTGCCGCTAAAACAAGCGTGTTCAGCCCTGTCCACCAGGGCCTGAACCTCAATCTGCGGGGCTGCCTGGGCAATGTATCGTAAAAAAGAGTGGTGAAAAGAAGAGATCACCACCTTGTCCGGTGAGATCCCTGACTGGCAGATGACGTCCAGTGTTTTCCGGGGAAGTTCAGTTGTCTGATCTGCTTTCTGGAAAGACTTGAGTTCCAGATTGACTTTCCAGCCTGCGTTTTGGGTAAACGCCAGTGCCTGCTCAAGAGTGGGAATGACTGCTTTTTCGCATTCAGCCAGGTCAGCCGCTGATAATTGGCCTTCGGCAATCTGTCCGAACGGATCTGTCCGGACAAAATAGCTGCCCGCATCCAGGCGGTTGAGCTCAGCCAGTGAAAACGCTGCCAGATCATCGCACGCTCTGTCTGGAAATTTTGCGGCAGCGTCTGTGCAGCGCAGAAGGGTTTTATCATGGAACAGCACCAAGGCGCCGTCACAGGTCAGCTGCACATCTGTCTCCCACAGATCTGCCCCGAGGTACCAGGCTTTTTTTGCCGCTGTCAGTGTGTTTTCAGGGGCCAGGCTTCTGGCCCCTCTGTGGGCAATCACCCGAACCATGAGATGCGATCTGCTCTATTTGCGCTTGGAAATCGGCACATAATCCCGGATCTGTTCTCCGGTATAAATCTGGCGGGGCCGTGAAATTTTCATTTCCGGATCTGCCACATCCTCTTTCCACTGGGCAATCCAGCCTGGCAGACGGCCAATGGCAAACATGACCGTGAACATGTTGGTGGGGATGCCCATGGTTCTGAGCACAATGCCGGAATAAAAATCCACATTGGGATACAGATTCTTTTCAATAAAATAGGAATCACTCAAGGCCACTTCTTCCAGCCGCCGGGCAATGTCCAGCAGCGGATCATTTTTCTGGGACTTGGCCAGAACAATATCCGCCATTTTTTTCATGATTTTGGCCCGTGGATCATAGGTCTTGTAAACCCGGTGGCCAAACCCCATCAGACGGAAAGAATCTGTGGGGTCCTTTGCCCGTTTGATACAGTCATCAATGCTCATGCCGTCGTCATGAATTTTTTGAAGCATATTGACCACCGCCTGATTGGCGCCACCGTGCAGCGGCCCCCACAATGCGGAAATACCAGCGGAAATGGTGGCATAAATATTCACCTTGCCGCTTCCCACGACCCGCACAGCGGTTGTGGAACAATTCTGTTCATGGTCAGCATGCAGAATCCAGAACACATTCAACGCCTTTACCAGATCCGGGTCAATCTGATAGGGAACCACGACATTATCAAACATCATATTTAAAAAATTGGAACAATAGCACAGGTCATGCCGGGGATAGACAACTTTCTCACCCAGAGATATCCGGTAGGCCATGGCCGCCATGGTCCTGATTTTTGAAATCAGTCGCAGATAGGTCCGGTTCATCTCTTCTTCAAGATCGATCAGTTCAGGGTAAAAACTCCGCATGGCATTGACCATGGCAGAAAGGATCCCCATGGGGTGCGCTTTGGAAGGATAGTTCTGGTAAAAGGCCCGCATATTTTCATGGAGAAGTGAAAAATCGTTTAAATGGACACTGGTCCGTGTCAACTCCTCCTGGGTGGGCAGCTCCCCGGTGATTAATAAAAAGGCGGTTTCCACAAAAGTTGAATTTTCAGCCAGCTGTTCAATGGGAATTCCTCTGTATCTTAAAATTCCCTTTTCTCCGTTCATGAAGGTAATGGCACTTCTGCAGCTTCCAGTACTGCCAAAACCCGGATCAAAGGTTATATATCCGGTTTCCTGACGCAATGACCTGATATCAATGGCTTTTTCACCTTCAGTTCCAACAATGATCGGCAGCGCAATCTCTTTTCCATCCAGTAGTAACGTTGCGTATTCTGTCAATAAAACCTCCTTTTGCCTGATACGGCAATCTTATCAAATGTAAAATCGAACGAAGTGCAAGACGGGTTGCAGGGTACGATGGATAACGGTTATCGGGTCTCACCGGGAACAGTGTAAGTTTTACAGGATCCGCCAGAGCATTCCCGCTCCTGGGTATGAACCCCGCCGGTCTGGCCCTGAACTGAACTTCCGGCTGAACCGCCCATGGTAAAATTGGTTTTGGAAACCACCCGTTCAAATTCACCGGATTCGCATTTCGGGCATTTCACCGGATCTTTATCCCTGGATCCCATGACAAGGACCTCAAAAAATTCATCGCAGGTCAGACATTTAAATTCATATATCGGCATCGCAATTATCCCCTTGTTATTTTTAAGCTCATAAAATTAATCACTTATCAAACGTTTGTCAAGAGGCGGTTTGATCCAGCAGTTCGCCGGCATGGGCAAGAGTGGCCGGCGTGATGGCGCTTCCGCCGATCATCCGGGCAATTTCCCTGACCCGCTCATCCCTGCAGGTCAGCGGAACAATCGATGTGCAGGTCCGGCCGTCAACGACCTGTTTTTTTATCCGGAAATGCCCACTGCCATATTTGGCAATCTGGGCCAGATGGGTGATACAGATCACCTGATGTTTCTGGGACAATTGCCGGAGCTTGAGCCCGACCTTCTCTGATGTGGCACCGCCGATCCCCGCGTCCACCTCATCAAAAATCAATGTTTCCAGCGACTGTTTTTGGGACAAAACCGCCTTGAGGGCCAGAACAATCCTGGACAGTTCACCGCCAGAAGCGATTTTGTTCAAAGGCTTTAACGTTTCGCCCGGATTCGGACTCAGCAAAAATCCAATCTTGTCCATGCCATCCGGTCCGATTTTATACCCTTCCGCAGATTGAATATCCTCTGGTTTCTGGGGAGGATAAAAAGAAAAATCCACGCTGAATCTGGCTTTTCCCATTTCAAGAGATGCCAGCTCCTGGGCCGCAGCTGTGGAAAGGGTTTGTGCAGCAGCTTTGCGCAACGCTGACAGCTGACCGGCTTTTTGCCGGATCTGTTCTGAAAGTGTTGCCATCTGCTTTTCACAATCTGCGATCTCAGCTTCGATATCACTGGTCTGGGCAAGCATTTTTTGTATCTGGGCATGGGTGTCAAATACCGCTTCCAGGGTTGGACCGTATTTTCTTTTGAGTTTTGCAATCAGGTCCAGTCGCTGGTCAGTGGCGTCAAGGGATGCCGGGTCCAGATCAATGTCCGAAGCGATCAAGCGAAGTTCCTCTGCAATATCCTGAAGCTCAAACACAACAGCAGACATCTGCTGGGCCACTTTGTCCAGCCGGTCATCTGAGCTGTCGAATTTCTCAAGGGTATTGCGCAGCATGGACAACCGTTCGATCAGCGCCCCGTCCCGGTCATTGATCTCATACACGCCCCCATTGATTGCTTCAAATATCTGGGCGGCATTGACCAGGGTTTTTCGCTGTTTTTCCAGATGTGCCTCTTCATTTTCAACAAGGGCGGCTGCCTCGATCTCCTGCATCTGAAACTCCAGAAGATCCTGTTCTTTTCTGTTCTGCTCCAGCTGCAAAGAAAGTCTGGCATGCTTCTTTTTAAGCGGCAGCACCGCATGATACACATCGCTCACTTCCTGTTTCAGATCCAGCGTTCCTGCAAATTCATCCAGGATTTCCAGATGATTTTCCGTTTTCAGCAGTCCCTGGTGGGCGTGCTGGCTGGAAACTCCGGCCAGATTCCAGGTCACCTGCCGGAGCAGATCCAGGGTTGAGCGTTTTGAATTGACAAATACATGACTTTTCCCAGATGCCTGAACCAGCCGGCGGATGATCAGGCCTTCTGCAGGGTCAGCTCCCTGATCCTGCAGAATCCTGGCACACTCGGCTGTTTCATCGATATCAAAAAAAGCTTCCAGCTCTGCCTGATCGCATCCTGACCGGACCAGGTCGGCAGATGCCCGGGATCCGAGCAGCAGGTTCACCGCCTCGATGATAATGGATTTTCCAGCCCCGGTTTCGCCGGTTAACACGGAAAATCCATCATCAAACGATATCTGGATATCATCGATAATGGCAAAATTCTTTATGGACAATGTTTTAAGCATGGTGCCTCCGCAACCGTAAAGCAGCACTGTACAGCCAGGCCACAAGAATGGCAGCAATCAGGCGGGGAATCCACAGCCAGAAGGCTGACAAACCCAATGGCAGAAACAGTGCCGGATCTTCAATCATGGAATGGTTGATGCCGATGGACAGATGCAGCCGCTGCAAGTCATGTTTTTCAAAGGAATTGGTCCGGGTCTCTTCAACAATCACGGCAGCACCATATGCCAGCCCGAAAACACAGGCGGTCAGCCACAACATCCCCGTGGATCTATCCAGTCCCATCAGTCTGAGTACTGGATAGATCATCCGGGTGATGGTGTCAATCACACCAAAATTTTTTCCCAGCTGAAGAAAGACCATCAACGGCATGATGATGCAGAAAATCTGAAGAACCAGGCGGACAGTCGATGTCGACCAGTTCAGAATCATTGTCCAGAAAGGCCCGGTCTGGCCGGGATATGCGCCAGCTGCCGCGATCATCCCCTCCTGGCTGCTGACGCCCATGATTCTGGCGCACACCACTGTCACCGCAAATGCCATGATCAGCCGGAAGCCTGCGGCAACAAAGGCGTTCAAACCTGAATTCCCCTGAACAATACTCTCTTGAATGATATTGTGGCAGATGAGCGAAAAAATAGCGATCAACGTCATGTGATCCGCGGAAAAAGGCATGACTGACAACGCCCCGACCGTTCCGTATATTCCGGTGAAAAATCCCAGGATGATCACCAGTGCTGCTGCCGGCGGAAGGCCCATGCCATCCATCACCGGGGTCAATATAAAATCCAGCTGATAGATAATGCCGAAATGAACCAGAAGGGCGGTGATCAATGACACCGGCAGTATAATTTTCAGCAGCCAGACAAATGACATCCATCCTTTTTCAAGGCCCTGAACAATTGACGATTTGATGAAATAAAAAGGCTTTTCAGGTGGTTTTGTCATTTGACGGAAGCGCGGCAGGCACATGTTCTTTGACGGTTTCATCAACAGTGGCATAGATATCCCTGAACGCTTCATGGATATTGGACGGTGACAAACGGCCCATTTCAATGAATTTGACAATGATCTCTTTTGTGGTTCTTAATATCTGCTCGTCAATGGATTTCATATTTCTGTGAATATCAGATGTGCATGACAAGGTCAAGAATCTTTAAGCAGGTGCTGCCGGGATGATTTTGTGTTGCCATGCCAGAGATAATGGTTATAATATCGGGCTGGATTTTAACTTTTTTTCAAAGGTGACCACAAGTTCATGGAACATTTTCCAGACCAGACCGTGCAGGACCATATGGTTGAAACACTTTTCTGCAACAACCGGCAGATCCTCCTCATCAAAACCGCCCATGTATCACAGCACAGTGCAAAGCTGGTGACCGACACCATTGAAGAACACCAGCCGGACACGGTCTGTGTTGAATTGTGCCAGACCCGCATGGCGGCAATAAAGGACGCTGACCGGTGGCGCAACATGGACATTGTCAAGGTGATCAGGGAGAAAAAAGCCCTGCTGCTGTTTATCAATCTCCTGTTGGCTGCTTTTCAAAAAAAGATGGCGGACAAATTCAATATCAAACCCGGCCAGGAAATGATCAATGCCATGGATGCTGCTCAGAAAATCGGGGCGCAGGTTGTTCCGGCAGACCGGGAGATCCAGATCACTCTATCCAGAGTCTGGCGGGGGATGGGGCTGTGGGAAAAATTCCGGCTGATGGTGTCTCTTGTCTTTTCCTTTGGTGCATCAGACGAAATTGAAGAAGCAGATATTGAACGGATGAAACAGGAAGATATCCTTCAAACCCTTCTGGCGGATGTTAAAAAAAGCCATCCCATTATTGAAAAGGTCCTCATCGACGAAAGAGACCGATTTCTGGCTGAAAAGATACGAACCGCGCCCGGCGAAAAAATCGTGGCTGTGGTGGGAGCAGCCCATGCACCCGGCATCAAACGGTATCTGTCTGATAATCCCCCGATCCACCTGGATGATCTCAATCAGATCCCGCCGGCAGGAAAGCTGGGCAGCCTATTAAAATGGGGACTTCCAGCCGCCATCCTGCTGGTGTTTGCTGCAGGATTTCTCATGGAAGGAAAATCTGCCGGAACCGACATGATCTGGATCTGGATCGCCGCCAACGGACTGTTCGCCGGCATCGGCGCATTGCTGGCCCTTGCCCATCCTGTCACCATTACCGCTGCGATCCTGGCAGCCCCATTAACATCCTTAAACCCCATGGTCGCTGCCGGCTGGGTTTCCGGACTGGTGGAAGCCTTTGCCCGCAAGCCCAAGATACGGGATCTTGAAGCCATCCCTCAGGATATTGTATCGTTCAAGGGCTTCTGGAGAAACAATGTCACCCGCATTCTACTGGTGGTGATTTTTACCAATCTCGGCTCCACCATCGGCACCATGACCGCCCTGCCCCTGATGCTCAAACTGATCGGATAGCCCCGCTGGATCAGCGGTTTGAGTGAAAATAATTTTTCTCAACATAGGTACCGGTTTTCTTGTCGAATACCGCTTCGCTTTCATGAATCAGGCGGGTGCACCCATCCGGCCACGGACCGCAGGCCATTACAACCGTGTCCCCGAGATTAAATTTCTGGTGACAGGCTTCACAGCCTCTTTCATTGTAGGCATTCAGCATTCCGACATCGACAATGTATTTGGCATCCATTTTGAATTTTTCGTCCATATACGCCTCCTTGGTGTGATGAGTTGTCTTTTTTTAAGTTAATACCGATCGCTGACTTTTCAATGGCCTTTCAATTTCAGCGTGTTCACCTGTTGGTGTGAAAAAAGGCGTCTGCAAACTTCTGGATACAGGCAGGATAGAGCTTCCACTCTTTTTCAAGGCCTTTTTTCCGGACGGTTTCCAGGGTGTCATGATCGTCAATCTCAAAAGCTTTCTGGCCGATGATCGGCCCGGTGTCTTCTCCATAATCAACATAGTGGACCGTACACCCGCCAACTTTGCAGCCATACCGGAAAGTGTCTCCATACCCGTCTGTTCCGGGAAATGCCGGCAGCAGCGCCGGATGGATGTTCATGATCCTGAACCGGCCGGGAACAGTATTGATCCGGTCGATAAAATATGGGGTCAGCACCCGCATGAAGCCGGCCAGCACCAGCAGGTCCATATCATAGGGCAGAATATGGTCCAGAAGCTGTTTTTCAGCAATGGCACGGGATTTCAAAAAAAAAGATGCGGTTTCAGCTGCTGCGTCTTTCGGGATCAGATTCTGCCGGGAAAACACCCGGTCCAGATCAAAATCCTGCGGAAGCATGGCATCAATATTTTCAGCTGTTTTACACGTCCCGATAATCGCGGCATAATCCACCACAAACGTGTCGATACCAGCTGTTTTTGCCCGTTCAAGCCCTTTGACACCAGGGGTGTCTGAGCCGGTGAACACAATCTGTGCATCAATGGCGTTGCTGCTGCAGGCATCAATAATGGCCTGAAGATTTGTTCCACCGCCGGAAATCAGGGTTCCGACCTTGATTTTTGCTGCCATGGATTCCTCCTTTGCTCGGATCTGTTTTAAAACTATTGATTGCCGTACCCGTTCTGCTGACCGCAGTCCGGACATTCCCAGGTAATTCCGTTACAGGTCATCCCCCACTGATTTTCATACATACACTCCTGGCAGATACTGAATCCGCAGCGGCAGTTCCAGCAGAACATTACAGTCCTGCCGCAACAATGGCACTGCACTGACTTTTTACTCCGGCGCCTGTCCTTTCTTTTGCGCCCTGCCTCATCCATCATACAAATTCCTTCTCCTTTGCCCTAAAAGATAGTATATATGCCTTGAATTGGATCAAAATTCAATATTTCCAGAAAGGATCATACCATGGTTGACCCGGAAAAAATATATCTCATTGACGGCAGTGCCTTCCTTTACCGGGCATTTCACGCCATCAGAAGCCTTGCCACCAGCACAGGCCATCCAACCAACGCCACCTTTGGATTTGCCCGCATCCTTCTGAAACTGCTCAAAGAACATTCACCACGGTATGCCGCTATTTTTTTCGATGTCAAAGGCCCGACGTTCCGGCACAAGCTCTATGACCAGTACAAAGCCAACCGGCCGCCCATGCCGGAAGAGCTGGCCGTCCAGATCCCGGATATCAAACGGATGATCAATGCCTTTAACATTCCCATTGTTGAAAAAACCGGTTATGAAGCAGATGATCTGGTGGGCACCTATGCCCGGCAGGCACAGGAAAGCGGATTTGACGTGGTCATGGTCACCGGAGACAAGGATTTTATTCAGCTGGTGACCGACCGGTGCATCCTGTGGGACCCCATGAAAGACACGCTGACCGATGCCCGCGCCATTCAAAAAGAGATGGGGATCTCTCCGAAACAATTTGTCCATGTGCTGGGACTGGCCGGAGACACCTCGGACAACATTCCGGGGGTCAAGGGCATCGGCCCCAAAACCGCTCTCAAACTGGTGGCAGAATTTGGTTCGATTGAAAACCTGTATGACAATCTCTCTGCCCTGGAAAAAAAGAAAAAACTCCATGAAAGCCTGACCCAAAGCAAAGCACTTGTCTTTCTCAGCCGGGACCTGGCCACCATCAACACTACCGTGGCTGTGAACAGGGAGATTGAAGACTTTCGCATTAACGGTCTTGAACAGATCGACACCAAAAAGGCCTTTGACCTGTTCCGGGAATTTGAATTTAAAACCCTGGCCACGGAATTTGCTCAGAAAGCAGATAAAACCGAAAAAATTTATAAGTTGATCACTGAAACAAAAGATCTGGAAAAACTGGCAAAAGTTCTTGAAAACAAAGGCGTTTTTGCAATTGACACTGAAACCACGTCAAAACTTCCCACGCAGGCCGATCTGGTGGGAATCTCCTTTTCCTATGCTGAAAATCAGGGGTTTTATATCCCGGTAGGCCACACGTTTCCAGACGCGGTGACCCAGCCGTCAGCAGAAGATATTCTCCGGATTTTCAAACCGGTTCTTGAAAACCCGGACATCCAAAAGGTGGGACAGAACATCAAATACGACTATATTGTTCTGGCCCGGTTCGGCATCCGTCTTCAGGGCATCGCTTTTGATACCATGATTGCATCCCATTTGCTCAACCCAGGTGTCCGCACCCACAGCCTTGACCGGATCGCCATGGACCTGTTCGGCTACAAAACCATCTCCTATGACGAGGTGGCCGGCAAAGGCAAAAACCAGGTGGGGTTTCATGAAGTCCCCATTGCTGAAGCAGTGGATTATGCAGCTGAAGATGCAGACCTGACTTTTATGGCCTTTTGTGAGCTGAGGCGGAAAATCAGGGATCAGGGCCTTGACTCCCTGATGCAGACCATTGAAGTGCCATTAATTACCGTTCTTGGGGATATGGAAATGCTGGGAATCAAGGTGGATAAAAACGTGCTCAAACACCTGTCCAATGTATTCCAGATTGAAATGGCCACTCTTGAAAAAGAGATCTACACCCTTGCCGGCGAAGAGTTCAATATCAATTCCTCTCAGCAGCTGGGGGAAATTCTGTTTGAAAAGCTGAAATTGACTGCCGGAAAAAAAACAAAGAAAAAAACCGGCTATTCCACCGATATGGAGGTGTTGACCAAGCTGGCCCAGACCCATGAGCTGCCTGAAAAGCTGCTGCGCTACCGTACGCTTGGCAAGCTGACATCAACCTATGTGGATGCACTGCAGAAACTGGCAGACAAGGAAACCAGCCGTATCCATACCTCCTTTAACCAGACCATTACCGTCACCGGCCGGTTGAGCAGCTCCAATCCCAATCTCCAGAACATCCCCATCCGCAAAGAAGAAGGCCGACAGATCCGCGCCGCCTTTATTCCGGAAGAGGGCCATACCCTGATTTCTGCGGACTATTCCCAGATCGAGCTGCGCATTCTGGCCCATTGCGCTGAAGATGAGATCCTCATCGAGGCCTTTAACAATGATGAGGATATTCACACCCGCACCGCCCTTGAAATTTTTCAGGTGCTGCCGGAATTTGTTACAGATGACCTGCGCAGCCAGGCCAAAGCGATCAATTTCGGTATTGTATACGGCATGAGCGCATTCAGACTGGCCAATGAACTGTCTATCAGCCGAAAAATGGCTGATACCTATATCACCAATTACTTCAAACGCTATTCCGGTGTGAAGACATATATCGACACCACCATTGAAACCACTGAAAAGACCGGAGAGGTTCTGACAATTTTCGGACGGAAACGACGGCTGGACGACATCAATTCCTCAAATGTCAATCTGCGCAACTTTGCCCGGCGGGCAGCCATTAACACGCCGATACAGGGATCTGCTGCAGATCTGATCAAGCTGGCCATGATCCAGATGGCCGCGGCCCTTAAAAAACATCAGCTTGGGGCTA
>JAABSK010000529.1 GCA_011390435.1 Desulfobacteraceae bacterium
GGCTTTCAATATCGGGCCGGTTTTCAAGGGCCTTTTCCAAGGTGGCGGTAAAATCGGGAACAGAAGGGGCAACCGGGGCCAGGTCCCCTGAAAAAACAATATCCGGATCATCCGGCTGATTCATCAGAGAAAACAGGGCCACCCGTTCCCTGTTGACATCATTTTTGGAAATTCCCAGTTTTTCGGTGGCATCGGCCAGATCCACACGGGCCTGGAGCACATTCACATAGGGAACCAGTTCTCTTTCAAAAAATGCCCGGGCCGACTTGACGCTTTCAGCCAGTCTTTCAACGGATTCAGTGCCTATGATCACATCCTGCTTGGCCTTGAGCAGCCGGTAAAACGTGGTTTCAATCTCATACTCCAGCTCCAGCAGATCCATGAGGGTTTGTGCCTCGATGGCTTTTTTTCTGATGTGTGCCTTGTCATAGGTGTTGACGATGCGCTGGCCCGAATACAGAATCTGGGAAAGTTTCACATTGAACCGGTGGATGTTCTGGTCCAGATAATCTGTTTCCGTAGGACCTGTGGCACTTTGGCTGATAATTGCATTGACACCATACCCGGTTGAGAGGGAGGGGAAAAAATCAGCCCGGGCCGCTTTTATATCATGGTCAGCCGATTTGACATCGAATCTGGCTGCCTGGAGCGTGGTATTGTTTTTTATCCCCTGTTCAATGCACTGGTCCAGGGTCATGATCCGGCCTGCCAGACCAGGTCCGGGGAACAAAACACCCGAACCCGCCATAATGGCAACCGTTATAAAAAAACAGATTTTCACTTTACAAAAACAACTGCGTCTCACTGTGACCCCTTCTGCTGTTTGATCATCCACGACGTCCAGGCATGCACATATGCATCGGACAACCCGGACTGGCGCAGGGTTGTCCAGGAATTGACAACCGTTTCCCATTGTTTTGCAGACAATCGCACAATATTGTTTTTTGGTGATAACCGTCCAAAGGATCCGTCATCATCTGTAATTTCTTTGTGGTGCAAAATCACCATGTCAAAAACCGCCCTTATATAAAACATTTTGGCAGCCAAACGCAAGGGGAAATCCGGTTTCACGGCCCAGGCCATGAAACCGGCCAAAGACTGATCAGGCAGGGCCGCCATCTGGGAGGTATCCTCGGTGGTACAGACCCGGAAAACATGGGCCAGGTATTTGCGCAGTTCTAACGGAATATTGTTAAACCATTGGACAAATGCAACCGTGGGGGTAATCATTTTTTACTCCTGTGTTGCGGCAAAACGCTTCGGATTACCAGGTCATATTCAGGAACAGTCCGGCTGCCGCCGGCGGGGGCTGTGTAACGGAATACACCCCCGGTATGCTGTTGTCATTGTCAAACACATTGGTGACAAACACGGATAGATCAAAGGGAAACAGATGTTTCACATGCAGATGAAGGTCCATAATCCAGGCATCGTCACAGGATTTTGTCACATCCTCTATGGGAAAATACAGGTCCTGACCGGCAAAATACCGCAGTTCAGACACCAGCTGCAGATGTTTTGTCACCTGCCAGCTTCCCTTGAGAGTTCCCAGAATATCCGGACCCATGTCATAGTCATGCGACAATTTCAGAAAATTTCTGATCAGATTCCCGTCAGCATCCGTATAATTGAAATCATTGTAAAAATACACCTCATCGGGTCCTGAATTTTCCAGCAGCGTCAGGTTGGCCCCCAGGTTTATCCTGTCGGTAAGCTGGTGATCCAGTTCCAGTTCAGCGCCGTAAATGGTCTGGCTGTTGGGCATGGAAAGGCCGGCACCGGCATACCGGTCCTCGGTCACATGATTTTCGATGTCATTTATAAAGCCTGTAACCGAAGCCTGGGTATCGACGCTTTTCCAGGACAGCTGGGCATTGAGGCTGTTGATTTTCTCCAGTTTGTGGTTCAGATCTTCTTTGAGCTGTCGGGCGAAGGGGGTGCGGTATCCGGTGCCGTACAGCAGTTTGAGCATATAACTGTCCAGGTGCCATGCCAGGCCTGTATTGAAACTGATACGGTCATCGTACTGATCATGGTTGTCATACCGGACACCGGCCCACACCTCGACATCTCCCAGGTCATGGCGGTACTGGCCGAAAATAGCACCCAGATCATTTTTAAAATCAATGGTGCTCACCTGGGGCAGAAAAAATTCATTGGCCGGCTGAAAAAAATCAGGCACAAAACTGCCCCACACCGGTATGTTTTCATACCGGTCCCTGCGCCAGGATGCCCCCAGGGTCAAAAGCCCGTGGGAGACGAAC
>JAABSK010000530.1 GCA_011390435.1 Desulfobacteraceae bacterium
GGGGGTATGGCCGGTCCACAGGATCTCCCACAGTCTCCCGTATGATGGCGGACTGCCACATTATTCTGGATTTTGTGCAGCAGCTGCTGCACAAACACGGATTCACCGGCAGTCTGGGTGTCATGGGCAGATCCCTTGGCAGTGCATCTGCCATTGAACTGGCCTTTGCACGCCCCGCTGATATCGATTTTCTGATCGTTGAAAGCGGGTTCAGCCATACGGAAAAACTGTTGAAAGTGCTGGGCATTGACCCTGCAGCTGTAAGGTTTGATACCACACCCGGGTGTGAAAACCATGAAAAAATAGGACACTGGTCCGGTCCTTTACTGGTTCTCCATGGGGAGCTTGACCAGGTCATTTCCTTTTCCCAGGGAAAGAATCTGTTTGATGCCTGTCCTTCTGAGGAAAAAACCCTGGTGAAGATTCTCGGCGCCAATCACAATGATATATTCATAAAAGACCTTGATCTGTATATGCAGGCGGTAAAAACCCTGGTGATATAACCGTATGACAAGCGCATCCCATACTTGGGATACCCGGCACCAGCTTGAACCATAACCCGGCTGAGCCTATTAAAAGCCACCCCGGGACGTGCTGCCCGGACCTGTTGTAACGAGCAAGTAACTTCACTGGCAGTTGTTTAAAAGCGGCAACAGCGGAAAATTCACCGGAATTATTACAGGTCGGGGGTAGGCCATACAATCTGGACAGGACGGTTTTCAGCGATCAGCCAGATACTGTCACCGCCGCAGAGCTGTGTGTCTTTCGGGGGATTGACCCGGATTGATCCGCCGTGGCTCTGCATGGCAAAGGTCAGAAAACCGTGCCGGTCCATGAGTGCAAGGTGCAGGTCCCACCAATCAAAAGGGCGGGTGGACCGGGGTATAACCACATGGTATATTTCTGCATCTGCATTGTTGCGCAACAGCACCTGCAGCGGCAGGTGGACTTTGTCCTGCATGGCCTGGACCAGCATTTCAGCAGTCATCTGGAGAATGATTTCAAATTCACCAGAAACCGAGGAAAAGGTGTCCATACTCTGGGAAGACAGGCATCTTACTGTAACATCACAGCGCTTTTTTTTCAATTTCAACACATTGATCAGTGCAAACAGGCTGTCTTCATCACTGCCCGTGTGGATGATGATTTGCCCTGCCCCGCCGGTGTTTGCCCGGGACAGGGCCTGGAGGGTATCGGGCCGGCCTTTGACAAAAAACAAACCAGGCATGTCAGGAAACGGATGCCGGTCAATATCTGCCAGCAGAACCATATCCTGTCTGGCATAGGTCTCATCCATCTTGATCTGCTGGATGAGGGTATCGGTTTCCGGGGTAAACCCCACAATCAGGATATGGTTTTCCCGGGTAAAGGTTGTCTCCCCGTGCATTTTTTTGTCCCTCCTCTCAATCAGCCAGGATGCCACATGGGTAATAAAGGCCGCCCCCAGCCCGATGCCCATGAACATGGGCAGAATGACGGCAATCACACGGCCTGGAATCGTCACAGGATACAAATCACCGTATCCTACAGTCGTTGAGGTTACAATCCCCCACCACAGGGCATCCGTGAATTTGTCCAAACCGGAATCAGCCGGTTCCACCGCCATGATCGATAAAGCGGACACCAGCAAAAGTCCCATGTAGGCGATTACAAGGGAAATACCGCGGCGCCTCAGGCTGGATTGGATCAGGGCTTTAATGAAATAGATCACCGGTTTTTTTTTCTTTTCAGGTGTTTTTAAGGGCTGCAGTAATGTTATCAGGCAGGAAGATGATTTTTTCCCCTTCCTGTTTTTTTCCCGGATAACGTATCTTATCTGCCGTCAGTTTGCAACGATTTTGGGTAATCGCATGTAGATGCAGCGCCACATGTATTGACACAGCACGTAAAATCATAATCCGGATAAGCGGCAGGAAATGTCCGGTACAATCACAGCCGGTTGCTGGCGCAGCGGATCAATCCCACTGTGGTATCCCAGGAGATGCACTCATCAGTGATGGATACCCCGTATTTGAGGGCACAGCCATCCCCCGGACATTTCTGGCTGCCTTCAAACAGGTTGCTTTCCAACATCAGCCCCACAATGCCGGGATTGCCGTCCAGGCGCTGGTCCAGGGCACTTTTGAACACAAAAGGCTGGCCGGTGAACTTCTGGCCGGAATTGTCATGGGAGCAGTCGATCATGATACTGTCGATAAGGTTTCTTTCTCTGAGAAGAATCTGGGCCTTGCCTACGGAAACCGGGTCATAGTTG
>JAABSK010000531.1 GCA_011390435.1 Desulfobacteraceae bacterium
GCGGATTTCCCACATCCAATCTGCAGGCAAAGCCCTGATGAAAATTATCACTGATATTCTTGACTTTGCAAAAATAGATGCGGGAAATCCGGTAATAAAAAAAGAAACCTTCCAGTTTGGTGATATCATGGAAAAAATCATCACTGAACACGAATCCACTGCCAGAGAAAAAAAAATTGAACTGGCATATACCTTTTCCCATGAACTGCCCGTTTTCATGGAAGGGGACGGCATCCGTCTCACCCAGATCATCATGAAGCTTGTGGAAAATGCCGTAAAATACACGTCTGCCGGTACAGTGACCATCACCTCGGACATCACCTTTCAGGAGGGACAGGACCTTTTGCTGACAGTAACAGTAGCAGATACCGGGATCGGTATGACCCGGGACCAGTTGTCACGCCTGTTTGAACCCTTTACCCAGGCAGACGGATCCAGTGACAGGGTATATGGCGGCACCGGCCTGGGCCTGGCCATTGTAAAGCAGATTACAGATGCCATGAACGGAAAGCTCCGGGTCAAAAGCAAACCGGGCAAAGGGTCTGTTTTTACCGTGTCACTGCCCTTTGTCCTGTCTTCAGCAGCCGCTGTTTTCTCTTTGCCGGTTGAGACACCAGCCGGTTCCCGGAATACCAAACCAGCCCCCGGGCCGATTATCCAAAACAGATTCACAGACAAAAAAATTCTGGTCGTGGATGATGATCCGGTGAATCGGGAGATCGTTACAGCTTTTATTGAAAAAACCGGTGCTGGAATACATGAGGCTGACAATGGTGCAAAAGCGGTTGAACAGATATCTTCATCACGGTTCCATCTGGTATTCATGGACCTTGAAATGCCCGGGATGGATGGGTGTGAAACCACCCGAAAAATACGAAAGCTTCAGGTTCCGTGGGCTTCGGATATGCCCATTATCGCCCTGACCGGTCATGATCCTGCACAGATTCAGGACCAGTGCCTCGGCGCTGGTATGAATGATTGCCTCACAAAACCCATAAACATGCAGGATATCACAAAAATTCTTGACAAATGGTTGTATGGAATGCCACCATCCAATGATGCAGGCAGCCGGGCAGCAGGCATCATTGACATGAAAGCCGGACTTGCTTATGTGGATAATCACAAGCCGTTGTATATCAAAATGCTGAAAAAATTTATCACCACCTATGACCAGGCTGATAAGACTTTTGCAGCCGCACTCAAGGAAAAAGATATCCAGTCCATGAAATTTTCAGCACACAATCTTTCCTCCATCGGCCCCATGATCGGGGCTGTCACCCTTGGGGAATCTGCCCGTAATCTGCTGTCTCACCTGGATGACGAGGCCTTGGCAAAAAAAAATCAAGATCTCCTTCACCAGGAGGTCACCTCATTTTGTGCCCTGATAAAACAGGTGGTGACTGCTGCCTATTCTTTGCTCTACACCCTTGAAACCACCGGTCCTGCCGTTGAAAAACAGATGCACATCCTGCTTGATCTCATCCAGAAGCACCAGCCCGCAGAATGCCGGGATGTGCTGGCACACATCAAAACATATGATGTCAGCCCAACCCTTTTGATGCAGCTGGCTCCAGTGGAAACCCTTATCAACCATTATCGCTTCAGTGATGCAGAAAAAAAACTGGTACTGTTGACAAAAAAGGCTGTACCGAATACAGAACAAAATACAGATGAATGACATGAAAAAACAAATACTGGTCGTGGATGACTCTGAGCATAATATTAATCTTATTGTCGATGCCCTTGCCGACAAATACCGCATCAGTGTGGCAACAAGCGGACAGGATGCCCTTACCCTTGTGGAACGGGTTCTTCCGGAACTTATCCTGCTGGATGTGATGATGCCCAAAATGGATGGATATGCGGTGTGCGGGGTCCTGAAATCGGACTCCCGTTTTTCAGGCATTCCCATAATTTTTTTGACTGCACTGCATGACGAAAGCGATGAAACAAAGGGATTGGCTATGGGAGCTGTGGATTATATCACCAAACCATTCAACCCCCACCTGCTTAAACAGCGGGTCAACACCCATCTGAATCTCAAGGAACACAGGGACAACCTGGAGAAAAAAGTGATTGAAAAGTCCAGGCAGCTGGATCTCACCCAGGATGTGACCATTGAAATCGCGGGCAAGCTTGCTGAATTCCGGGATGAAGAAACCGGAGAGCATATCAACCGCACCAAACAGTATATCCAGCTGCTGGCCGCCCGGAATCACGAGCTGAACACCAGCGTTTCCCGGTCAATGGAT
>JAABSK010000532.1 GCA_011390435.1 Desulfobacteraceae bacterium
TTCATAATACCTCTTTGGAGGTTTGAGCGGCAATGCTCCGTTCATATGCCGACCAGGCGGTTTTCTCATGGGCAGCCATATCAAAGTTTCCTCTTGAGACATTCCAGAGAACCGCCGCAGGCATGATCAGACCTAAAAACATGATTGCAGCAGTGGTAGGGACCACATCCTTTCGGATGGAACCGTCCTGCCGGCCGGATACAATCATGGTTTCGATCTCTTTCAGATAGGCGGTGATGATCTGTGCCACCCTGGCCCTGCGGCCGGGCTGTCCGTTATACACGGCATCGGAAAACACCACTTGGGGAATGGCCTGGTTTTCGTTGAACATGGCGGTATGGTGCGTGAAAAGCAGTTTGAGCTGCTGCAGCGGAACATGGGTTTCCTGCCGGACATGGGCCACATTGTCCAGAAGCCGGTGCTGGATCAGATCCAGCACCGCATCCAGCACGGCATCCTTGCTGGTGAAATGGCGGTACAGAGCAGAAGGCACAATACCCACCTTTTGGGCGATGGCAGCAATGCTCAATCCCGTCACCCCGCTGTCATTGATCAGCTCAAGGGCTGCCTGGGCAATCTGTTCCTGTCGCTGAAGGGTTTGTGTTTTTGGGGCCGGCATAGAAAATTCCATAAAGAATTGTGATTCATAATTCACATTATGCAGCAGCAGGTGCCCTTTGTCAAGTTTGGGACCAGGTTTAAAGAGGAATGATAATAACCCGAATAATATTGAATTAAATTCCGCAACGCAGTAAAAAGGATTTACTCAAGTATATTTTGGGGTTCATTATGACCCGGCAGGGTTGTCATACAATTGCAGGGAGCGGCAGTGAACAAGAAAACGGTACAGATCATCGGGCATCCCGGTGCCGGCAAGACTACTCTGGTGGTGGACCTGGTGCGGGAGTTGACCAACAGCCATTTCAGGGTGGGCACCATCAAGCACAGCGCCCATTCCCATGAACTGGACAAACCGGGCAAGGATTCTTTCCGTCATCGGAATGCCGGGGCCGTGCCAGCCGCCATGATGACCCCCACCATGGCTGCGGTTTATCTGCCCAAAACCCAGGATCTGACTCCCGATGACCTGATCCAGAGATATTTTTCAAACTGTGACATCGTGCTGATCGAAGGCTGGATCAGTGGACCCTATAAAAAGATAGAGATTATCGGGGAATCGTGCGGCCGACCACCCCTGTTCCTTCAGGTATCGGGGGTTACCGCCGTGGCTGCCGATACCCCCCTGGCCGGCAGGAACCGACTGGTAGCAGAGCAAAAACGGATTTCGGTGTTTGACCGGTCTGATATTTCCGGCATCTTGTCAACCGTGATGGAGTAAGGGGTGACATGATAGCAATGCAATCAAGAAGCTGATATTGTAAAAACTTGTGCGGTTGTTAAGGGCCGTGAAAAATTTTTCAAATAAGAAATAAAGGGAAAAACGATGAAAGTAGCAATGGTAGTCAGCCAAAATGTCCCGGAGGTAATTTGGAATGCTTTTCGACTGGCGAATATAATGCTTGAAGAAATGGACGATGTCAGCATTTTTCTTAACGGACCCAGTGTAGAATATGAAAAATTTGATTCTGAGCAGTTTCCACTAAAGGAGCTTGCAAAAATATTTACTCTTTCAGAAGGTAATCTGTTCGCTTGAGGCAAATTAATGGACCTTCACGGTGTGAAGGAAGGATATCACAAAAGAGCGACTCAGAAAAACCTGTATGAGCTAATTAAGGAGAATGATAGAATCCTTTCATATTAAAGGCCATGCCCTGGCTCTCAGCGGACACAACAACAATAGAAGGTTCATAACCGTTCCTTGACTTGGGTCAAGGATTGAAAAATATTTCCCATTCGCCATCGCATTTTCCCAAGTAATGGGACTGATATGCTCCATCAAATTGAGATTGATTCTGTTTTCTTCCGCATTACAATCCATTACTAGAGGATTAATTTCTCGAACCTGCTAACAAATGATGCAATCAAGCGCTGTCTGTCAAGAAAGATGGTCATGTAGCTGAATTTTTTTGTTTTCGTAAGTCAGCTTTACCAAAATTGATTACTGGCATATGCATTGATTATCCAAACAAATCCGGCACTCAAGTATCATTATCCTATTCCGGAGAATCCAGCACCAAAAATCTTTATGGATACCGACACAAACCTGAAATTATTCTTGAAATACCTGAAAAACAATCCCATAGATTTTTATTTGCCGGGTTTTGCAT
>JAABSK010000533.1 GCA_011390435.1 Desulfobacteraceae bacterium
GGCCTTTATAAAAATTACCCACCACCGGACTGAAGGCGGGTTCATAGGTCAGTCCGGTCCTTATCATCATTTCAGGCAGGTGCTTGTGGGCCATGCCCAGGGCATAGTGCCGCGGACTGTCCAAAACATTGGTGTGGTGGTCTTCATATGCCGCAATAAGGGGTTTCCCCCCGCCGCTGTAACCGGTGATGGAATAACAGCAGACCGGATAATCCCTGGGCATGATACCGGCTGTGATCAGCGGATGCACAGACAGAACAAAAGCTGTGGCGTGACATCCGGGGTTGGCAATTTTTTTGGATTTGGTAAGAATGTCTCTTTGATCCGGGCCAAGCTCGGGCAGGCCATAGGCCCAGTCCGGATGGGTTCGAAAGGCCGTGCTTGCATCTATGATACAGGTATCCGGATTTTCAACCATGGCTGCGGATTCTTTTGATGCGGCATCCGGAAGGCACAAAAAAGTCACATCAGACTGGTTGATCAATTTTTTTCTCGCATGTATATCCTTGCGCAGGGATGGATCAATTTCAAGCAGTTCAATATCATTTCGCAAAGAAAGATAATCAATGATCTGCAATCCCGTGGTTCCTTCCCGGCCGTCGACAAATACCTTATATGTCATGGCAATTCCTTTTGAGCACTTGGTTATGGATATTCACAGTTGTATGACATACCTCTTATACGTATTCCGGTATAAAAAATAAAGTCCAAGTTCGGGTCCCGTGGCAATCCCATGTAAAAAATCACACAGGGACTTGCAAGAGACCAGAGACATTCATATGTTTTTTGATCTTGCACCCCTTGTGTGATAAGATCTGTCTGATATAACAGGATGCGTAATTTTGACCATTCACAAAACCAAAGGACTGTTACATGGATATACCCAAAAAAAGAACCCGTTTGTTTCCTTCCGCGTCAGAAGATGCACAATCATCGAAACTGCATGCAGACACACCCCAGACAAAATCACCATCTTATGCCCTTTCTTTTTTGGACACGGATTTTATGATGCGCGATGAACTGCGGCCGGTAAGGCTGCAGCTTGAATTGCTCAAACCCGAAATTATCCAGATGGAGCTGAACATAGAATCCACCGTGGTGATCTACGGAAGTGCCAGGTTCAAGGATTCAAAAACAGCAAAAATTTATCTTGACCATATCGAGGCTGAGGCACAGAAGAATCCGGATGCCCCTGATATGGCCGAAAAACTGAAAATGGCCAAAAGAGACCTGGAGAACAGCAGGTATTATGATGAAGCCCGCAAGCTGGGTCGGCTGATCGCATCGGCAGATCCTGATGCCAATGGTGTGCAATGCGTGGTCTCCACAGGCGGGGGTCCGGGAATTATGGAAGCCGCCAACCGGGGGGCCCATGATGTCAATGCCAAAAGCATCGGCCTGAATATCGTTTTGCCCCATGAACAGGCGCCAAATCCCTATATTACACCGGAGCTGAGTTTTCAGTTTCATTATTTTGCCATCAGAAAGATGCATTTTCTGATTCGGGCAAAAGCGCTGATTGCATTTCCCGGCGGGTTCGGCACCATGGACGAACTTTTTGAGACATTGACCCTGGTGCAGACCAAAAAAATCAAACCCATCCCCATTTTATTATTCGGCAAAAGCTTCTGGCAGAAAGTGATAAATTTTGATGCATTGGTTGATGCCGGTACTGTTTCATTGGAAGATCTTGCCTTGTTTCATTATGTGGAAACCGCCGAGGAAGGATGGGCCTTGTTGAATCAATCGGAATCTATTTGAATAAATACGATATTTGGGCTATCATAAACATCACATGGTTGACCGTTGGTCCCTCCCATAATCTTTTGAACGAGGAGTTTTCCCATGAAAAAAGGGTTTGTTTTTGTCTCTTTGGGGCTTGGGATTGTGATCCTGCTGGTTGTTATCGCCGGTGTCATCGCCCTGAATCTGGATCCCAACCGTTACAAGGCGTATATCACAGGCAAGATCAGCCAGCAGATGGGACGGCAGTTTGAGATCAAAGGGGATCTCAAGGTCGCCTATTACCCCTGGCTGCATATCGAAGCATCACAGGTTTTTCTGGAAAATGCAGAAGGGTTCGGAGACCTTCCCCTTTTGGCCGCTGATCACGTCATGGTCAGGGTCAAAACCCTGCCATTGCTTACAAAACAGCTGGAGATGGATACGGTTGTTCTCAAAGGCGCCCGCATCAACCTGGCAAAAAACAAAGACAGCAT
>JAABSK010000534.1 GCA_011390435.1 Desulfobacteraceae bacterium
GAGCCCCGCCGCTTTTCTGATTTGAAAACCCTCTATGCCGCCGCCCAGAATAACCGGCAGGAACTGGAAATCATCCGCCGCCAGATCCGCAAATCCACCTATATGGTTGAAATGGGTGAATCCATGGTCCTGCAGCCGTTTACTCTGAACCTCTCCCAATATGACAATAGAGCGCCGTCTCCTGCATTTGCCGAAAAAACCATGGCATCCATGCCTAACAGCGCCCCCAAAACCCCTTGGTACGGCATTGACTCTCCGTGGCTGGAGCAAACCCGGCTCAATGTGTTGAGCATGGAACAACAGCTGGTGCAGGCAGAAAATGAAACCGACAGAATGATCCGCAATGCATGGTTCAATGCAGACAAAACCCTGAGAGAGCTGTCTCTTTATCAAGACAGAATTTTAACCCTGTCCCGGTCTGTACGGGATATTGCCACACGGGAATATGAATCTGGGTCTATTTCGTTTTCCCAGGCCATTGACGCCTATACAGGCTGGCTGGACACCAGATTGACCATTGCGCAGAAACAGACACAGCTGGGAATTTTTATTGCCGAGATCGAACAGATTACAGGCACCAGTTCACGATAACCCCCTTACAGAGGAGATCAGACATGGCATTTCACCTTCAAACAAAACAGATCGTTATCACCGCCCTGATCTCGGCCGGCATCACTGCATTAATTTTCTGGGCAGGCATCACCTTGACCCAGAACAGACCTGCAACGGAAACCTTAGGACGTAAAATTGCCTACTGGAAAGCCCCGATGGACCCCACCGAGATTTATGAGCAGCCCGGAAAAAGCAAGATGGGGATGGATCTGGTGCCGGTTTATGAAGATGAGCTGACAGGCGGGGTCGACATCACCATTGATCCGGTGGTGGTACAGAACATGGGGCTGAGAATCGAACCGGCAACACTGGGACCTGTTCACCATACCATCAAGACCTATGGACATATCACCTTTGATGAAACCCGTACCGGCACGGTCAGCCAGAAAACCAGCGGATGGGTGGAAAAGCTGCATGCAGATTATACTGGATTTTATACTGTCAAAGGCCAGCCGCTGTATGAGCTGTATGCCCCTGCTCTGATGGCCTCTCAGGAAGAATATCTGTCAGCATTCAAAACCTATCAAAACAGCCAGACACCAGCAAACGCGGAATTTCTGACATCTGCCAGGAAACGGCTGACCTATTTTGATATCGCTGATGTGGATATTGCTGCCATTGAATCGGACGGAACAGTTCAAAAGACCCTGACTATTCGATCCCCCTATACCGGTATTGTCACTGAAAAAAATGTTATTGAAGGGGCCTTCATCAAAGAAGGTCAATCCCTTTTCGTGATTTCAGATCTTTCCCAGGTCTGGGTGGAAGCCCATATCTTTGAATATGAACAGCACCATGTTGCTGTGGGGCAGACGGTTGAAATGCAGCTGTCCTACTTTCCGGACAAGGTCTACAAAGGAACCATCTCCTATATTTTTCCCTATCTGCAAAAGCAGACACGGGATGTGGTGATCCGGATCGCCTTTGACAATAAGCTCCAGGCCCTTAAGCCTGACATGTTCACCAAAATCAGCATCCAGACAGATCCGGGCAGAAACGGCATTTTTATTCCATCGGAAGCGGTGATCCACACCGGTGAAAAAAAAATTGTCTTTGTGTCCAAAGCAGGGGGACGGTTTACACCCCAACCGGTTCAGACCGGGATATACATGGATGATGGACAGGTGGAAATCCTCAACGGACTGAACCCAGGAGATCCGGTTGTGGTTTCCGGCCAGTTTCTACTGGACTCAGAATCCAGGCTCAGGGAAGCGGTTCGAAAAATGGCAACACCTGATTCAAGTGAACCCAAAGACCAAAAAACAGATGATGACTTTTTCAATGATATGGAACCGAACGATGATTTTTTTACGGACATGGAATCAACAGGTGAGGCCTCATGATCGAAAAAATCATTGAGTGGTCTATCAATAACCGCCTGATGGTGGTCCTGGCAACCCTTTTCATCATTGGCGGGGGGATCGTGGCCCTGCGCAATGCCGCCTTGGTTTCACGCTTCGTCGGCGAGGTGAAGGGCGAACTCCGCAAGGCCAACTGGCCTTGGGAATCGGATCCCAAGGTCAAGGGCTTCAAGAAATACAAGGAGCTCGTCGATTCGACCATCGTGGTGCTGATCGCCAC
>JAABSK010000535.1 GCA_011390435.1 Desulfobacteraceae bacterium
AAAGGCAGATACTCTGCCAACTGAGTTAACGGCCCGAGGGCACTCCCAAAAAACAAAGGCGAATTTATATGTTTTTCTGGATATTGTCAACTCTTTTTTTGGTTTTTTTCAAATTAACCGATTTCATGAATCTGATCGACAATCCGTAAAAACGCAGCCACCACCTGCGGGTCAAACTGGGTGCCTGAATTTTCACGTATTATATTGAGAACCAGGCCCTTATCCATTTCCTTCCGGTACGGCCGGTCCGATGCCATGGCATCAAAACAATCGGCAACCGCCATGATCCTGGCCAGTTTTGGAATGGCCTCTCCTTCAAGACCATCCGGGTATCCCTTGCCGTCAAACCGTTCATGGTGGTGCCGGATAATATCCACTTCCCGGTCCCACAGCCCCAGATTACTGATAATATCCGCCCCGATAGCCGGATGCTCCTTGATATTTTCATATTCTTCATCTGTCAACCGGCCGGGTTTAAGCAGAATGTCATCCCTGATACCGATCTTGCCGATATCATGGAGCGTGCCGGCAAAATTGATCACATCCAGTTCCTCATCAGTGCATCCCATCTCCTTTGCGATCAGGTGGGCATATTGGGCCACCCGGGTGGAATGCCTGCGGGTGTAGAAATCCCGCACCTCAAGGGCGGTAACAAAAGCGAACAGGGTGGCAAACAAGTTATCGTAAATGTTTTCATACAATGCAATATTTTCTATGGCTGCCGCAGCTTTCCGGGTGATAAAACTCATATAGTAAAGGTCTTTTTCATTGAAAGCCCGGCCATTTTTAAAAATGAAGGCGGATGCCACCCCGAATAAATTTTCACGGATTTTCAAAGGCGCCACCATAAACGACCGTACCGGTGTTTCCAGCTGGTCGATTTCAGAGGCATCCGGTATCAGGCAGGGGTGTAACCCGTCGGCAAAATACCCTTTGATATAGTCTTTGGTTTTATCAGGTATATCTGCCTCAAACTGTTCGGGCACCAGCGCATCTGCCATTTCGGGGACGGCACTTGCCATAGGAATCAGCGATTGACCGTTTTCACAAAAAACATGAAAAAAGACCTTGTCCGCATGAAGCTCCTCCACCCCCAGTTCTACGACTTTGCTGAAAATACTGTAACTGGAATCTGTGGAGGAAAAATCTTCCATGACCCGGTTCAGGGTATTGACCTCCTCCACCCGCTCCACCAGTTGCTCATTCAACTCCTTGAGCCGGGTCTGACGCGCCACCTCTTCCTTGAGGATCAGATTCTCCACAAACAGTTCACGCTCCCGCAGAATCCGACGGAGGGTCAATTCCATCTGTTCAAGATTCACCGGTTTTATAAGATAGTCCACCACCCCGTTTTTAAGGGTTTGAATGGTATTTTCCAGGGAAGGATATCCAGTCATCACCACAACCGGCAGGGTATTTTCGATCTGCCGTATTTTTTCAGCCAGCTCAAGCCCGTCCATCACCGGCATATTGATGTCGGTAAAAATACAGGAAAGCGGAACTTTGTTGATGATCTCCAGGGCCTCAGCCCCGTTACGGGCCGTATAAACCTCATACCCTTTTCTTAAGAAATATCCTTCTGCAACGTCCCGGATACCTTCTTCGTCATCCACCACCAAAAGCCTTATGGTATCGTCCGTTATCATAAAATGTATACCAGCCTGATTAAAATTTTTAACAATGCTGCTTTTCAATCCGTATCTTGAGATATGTGTATATGAAAGCAACAATTTTATCAACTGGAAACAGAGGCGCCAACCAGCCCAGAATCAAATGAACATTATTCTAAGTATTGATAAAATTAAGGATATATGTTCTTGACATAAAGATAAAAACAAAATATTATTTCCCAAAATTAACAACAACATCACTTGGATACGGAACGAAACCTTATGGACAAAATCGATTTGCAGATCCTTGAAATATTGCAGAAAAAAGCAAGAATTCCCAATGTTGAAGTGGCCAGAACCATTGGCATGGCCCCTTCCGCCGTGCTGGAACGTATCAAAAAACTGGAAGCCTCCGGGGTGATCCAGGGATATGAAGTCCGGCTCAACCCGGACATGTTCAATTGCGCCATGGTGGCATTTGTCCAGATACAGGTGGCCGATCCGGCCTGTTTCCCTGAACTCGGCCGAACCCTGGCCGCCGTTGATCAGATCCAGGAAGTCCATTACCTGGCCGGCCG
>JAABSK010000536.1 GCA_011390435.1 Desulfobacteraceae bacterium
CCTCATCTCCGGCCCTGGGAAGTGCCGCCGTGTATTTCAAGTCCGGCAGCCTTTACAAGTGTGTACCTGAACCGGAGTTCACCTGCAGAAAATATATGGGCAACCGGGAAAATGTGATGAATTCGGTGGCCATCATCGAGCACCCGGGGTCACGGATCTACATGGTCGCCCTGATGACCAATGTGCTTAAAAAAAATTCTGCCGTTGACCATCAGACCCTTGCCACTGAGATCGATACCATACTCAAAAACCTGCCTTAAACGGCAGGTACCCGCTGCTGTCCGTCTTTTCCAGCACCCAGGGCAAACCGCCCGGATTTTTCAATGGCAAACCTGGCCATGTCCCTGACACCCCGGGACGGACTGTCGAGCAGTGCCGCCATATGGGGAAGATACCGATCATCGGCAATAAACGCCAGCAGATACAGGGTTTTGGCCTTTAAAAAATCATCCTGGCTGTTGAGCAGCGACACATAGGATTCATATTCCCCGGGAATCTCCTCTTCCAGGGAACGGGGCGGGGTTTCGGATGCACTGACACCGGTTTCAATAACCGGCATGACCACATGCTTGAGACGGCCATCCAGTATGTTGTCCAGAAATTCCATGGTACCCATGCGAATCTCCCGGTCCCGGCTGCGGATCCCTTTGTAGGCACTGAACATTTCAACGGGGGGATATTTCAACCCCAGGAGCCGGAACAATCTTTCCAGGCTGGCATCCAGGCGGATTTCCAGGCCCCGGATCAACTGTTCTCTGGCTCTGGAAACACCTTTTTTCAAATTTTTTGGTTCCGCTTCCATCTGCTTCTGGGCATACAGGATCAGGAGCATGTCCAGGTAATCCCTGGCTTCATTTTTGATCTTAGACACCACCCGGGTGTTATCGAAAAACAGGGCACCCGGCCGGATACGCAGTTTATTCAATGCCCGGATCACTTCATATCTGAGGCCCAGGTCCTTCTGGGCCAGGTGGCGGGAAAGGATATCCACCGCTTTCTGGCTCCCGGAGGATGCAATGACTTCGGGCAGGCGTTTCCGGATAGTGTATGGCAGATAGCCGTTGGACAGGTGCTCTCCCAGCAGGTCCAGAATCGGAGTACCATAGCTGGTCAATGCTGCTGTGGCGGCATGTTTCAGCACGGTTTTCCGTCCCAGAAAAGAGAGAAGAACCCGTATAAACCGGGGGTGCCGGGTCTGGCCTGCCCCCTGGATGGCGGCAATCACCACCTCGGTGTCCGGATCTTCCATAAACAGATACAGATAGGGATACAGCGAATACATATCGGACAGGCTCACTGCCTGAATGCAGATTTTTTTGGTAAACCGCACCTGAACCGCATCAGTCATGTTTGGGATAGTGTGCAGCCGGGATTCGATCAGCCTGTCCGGAGAAAACCGGATTTTCAGGACTGTGTTTTTCCGGGCTTCTCTGACAAGACACAGCAGGGCCGCACCCTGGATGCGGTAATCCGGGTCCGCCAGAAACGCGGTCATGCAGCGGGTTTGATCCGCTGCATGGTGGAACAGATACCGGACCGCCTCGGTCTGGAGGTTCATATTTTCTGAATTGAGCAGCTCCCGGGCTTTTCGGGAAACATCAATTTGTTTTGAAAAATACAGCTGGTGGAGCGCTGCGGCTCCAATATCCGGATCAGGGTGATCCATAAGCCGCACAAAACAGCCTGCCAGTTTTTCACTGTGAAATTCAGAAATCATCTGCAGCATTTTCTTGATTTCGGTTTCATCGGGTCCGGTCAATACCTGAATCATTTTTTCAATGAGATCTTGATTGTTTGGAATCGGACCGGTCCGGTCGTTCCCTGTATCATCAAACTGGGTGAATTTATCCTTGAAGGTCTGGACATACGCATTTTTGACATGTCGGATCAGCACCAGCCAGGCCCCTGCAAGGACAAAAATGATCACACTGATCTGCCCGGGTGCCAAATCCAGGCCAAATACCAGAAAAGCCAGCATCACACCGCCGATACCGCCGGCAGCACTGTCGACAAATACATCGATGAACGCCTTTGCCTGATTTTTTATCTTCAGGGGAACGGGCAGAAACAGCAGTTCCATGGTGGATTTGTTAAGGGAATTCTTGAACGTGCCCTCGCTCAGTTTTATCATCACCGCCGACCAGAGCGCCGGATGGACCAGGGTGGCGAT
>JAABSK010000537.1 GCA_011390435.1 Desulfobacteraceae bacterium
CTTTGCATTAAAAAAACTGGGGGCCACCCGAATCATCAGTGTTTCCGCCACCGGCAGCCTGCAGGAAAACCTCCATCCCGGAGATCTTGTCATGCCGGGTCAGTATTTTGACTGGACCCGGGGCCGGCGCCAGTCCAGCTTTTTCGGAGACGGTCTTGCCGCCCACATATCAACGGCTGAACCTGTCTGCGGCAGCCTGACCCGATGGATCGCTGACCATGCCGCAAAAATGGAGCTGCCCCTGCACACCGGCAAAACTTATGCCTGCGTGGAAGGCCCCCGGCTGGGCACCAAAGCGGAAAGCCATTTTCTGCGCCTGGCCGGATGCGACCTGGTGGGCATGACCAATGTCCCGGAAGCCTTTCTGGCCAGGGAGGCCCAGATGTGTTATGCAGCCATCTGCATCATCACCGACTATGACTGCTGGATGGATGATCCGTCTCACCATGCCAGTCTGGCATCGGTGCTGGAACGTTACAGCGAAAGCATCCAGAAAGTCCAGGATCTGCTGCGCACACTTATGGGCTCCAGCCTGCCCCAGACCGATCCTGATTGCCGCACATCATTGAAAGAAGCGTTGATCACAGCAGATGATGCAGTACCGGAATCCAAAAAAGCCATTTTACAAATACTGCAGGAATAAATACCGTAAACAGGGCGTTTCCTGGGGCGGGTTTGAAACCAAAGACTTTCATTCTGACCGGGACAAAAGTTAGCTGTTTTTTTTGCCAGTTGCCTTTTGGTCGGGAAACACAAAAGGGGGGCTTCCTTTTTTTTTGCGGATCCAGTTCAAGGATGTCTGGATATGCCCTATATGAATCAACCGCAGAATCAATTTTTTTTTACCGGGAAAATCCATGACCACAAGCCCCAGAAACAGGGTCAACAGACCCTGCCCGGGCACGAACAGCATCACAAAACCCAGAAAAACCAGAACCAGCCCTGCCAGATTTTTTACCAGTCGAAACCGCCGGCGCAGCAGTTTCGGGACGGGACCGGGCGTACCATAACCCATAAAATAGGTGCTCGGCAGCCGGCAAATCACTCTGGACACCGCCAGCAGGCCGAAAACAAACCCGGCAACCGAAACAAGTGTCACCAGAGCCAGAATTTCCTGGTATTCTCTGAGCATATCTAAAACCATGTTCATCTGCAGCTATATTCCTCTGATTCCTCATTCCCCTGTTTTTGGTACACGGTTTTCACAGAACTTCTGCCAGTGCTGAAATTTTTCCGGCCCCGGACATTTGTTTGATAAAGATCCATCCGCACACTTGAGCAAATGGGCTACCCAATTTTAAAGATTTTTGCCCTTTGGATCAGTCAATTGAAAAAACCGGCATTTCCGCCATGGCTGTGTAATCGGTAAGATCACACCGGAGGGGCGTGATGGAAATATAATTTTGGGCAATGGCATTGACATCGGTATCCGGGGCTCCGGATACCGGTTCCTGACTCCCGTACCAGTAATAACGCCGTTGTTTCGGATCTTTTCGTTTTTCAAAACGGCTGGACAGGTTGTCAAAGGCCTGGCAGGTGATTTTCACCCCTTTGATTTCAGAAAAAGCAACGCCCGGAGCATTGATATTCAAAAAAGTGCCGGAAGGAAGATTGTGTTTCCGAATGGTTTTGGCTATATCAGATATGAACCAGGCCAGTTTTTCATAATCCATGACATTTCCGATCTTCATGGAAACCGCCAGGCTCACGATGCCGTTCAACGCCCCTTCCCGGGCAGCGGCAACCGTGCCGGAATAATTGATGTCAATGCCGATGTTGGTGCCCGGGTTGATGCCTGAAATCACCATATCCGGCAGGGTATCAACGCATTCTGACAACCCCAGCTTGACACAGTCAGCCGGGGTACCGTCCATTGCAAATATACTGCCCCTTCCCTCGCTCGGCATTTGCTGGAGCCGCATGGGGTGATGCAGGGTGATAGCATGGCTCACCGCGCTTTTCTCCCGGTCTGGAGCGACCATCACCACATGGTGGTTTTGGGACAACACCCCAAACAATGCCTGGATGCCTGTGGCCTGATATCCGTCATCATTGGTGAGAAAAATATTCATATCTTATGGATTTCGGATCTTCCGGTAATAGGAGTCTGCCTGGTACACGGCTGCCAGGGGATTGTGTCCGGTAACCC
>JAABSK010000538.1 GCA_011390435.1 Desulfobacteraceae bacterium
GTGGACGGGAGCCTTAAATCCCTAGTCAGGTACTGGTACCAGGGTTCTGAATCTTCTTCATAGATTGCCATGGTTCCAAGTGAAGCGTCGCAGCTTTCCAGCTCTTGGTTGGCGTTCTGGGCGGTTGCGCCGCCGGCTGCCCCGGTGGCTTCTGTCTTGGCTTTGCTGGAGCCTGTGGACATGGAGGACATACATCCTGACAAGGATATGACGAAAAGAGACAACGTGCAAAATACCAAGGGAAAAATAAGTGTTTTTCTATTCATTTTAATTATCCCTCTTTTTTTGAGTGGTTGATTCTAAATATTAAATATTAAGACAAGCAAAAGACTATTGTCAAGGAGATAATGGCGTTGATTTGAATATTTTGCGTAACCGCATCTTTGAGATCAGGCTTTTCAGTCTCTGGGAAAGGAAATGGCAATGACAGCCACTTGAAGGTATGTTTCTAAACACAAAAACAGGGACAAAAGCATGACCAGCGATTTTTTTCTTCATACGTCAGCACCGGGAAACTTCGAAGAAATAATGTTGCAATCAACAATAGTAGATCTTGCCAATAAATATGCATGGAAGGAGGAGCAAACAGCGCGGGTGACCGCCATCATTGGAGATAAGACAGAACAGGGGTTTGAAAAGAAACAGTTCTATCACCAGAAACCGGACAATATATTGTGACTTCACCGGTATGGCCGTTCCTGTCCCACGGCATCGGCATTCACACCGGCAAAGCAGTGGCTGCCAGCATCGGCAGCCCAGACTGACTTTCCTATCTGCTGGCGGGTGATACCATTAACCTGGCCCTGCAACCGCCAACCATTTAGGGGCCGTAACTATTGAGACCTCAAGTTAAGATCCATTCGTGAATGTCATAACATTGCTTTCAGACGATGTTCAATGATCTGTTTTGCATCTGCCACTATCCGGTCAAGAAGTTCTCTGCATGTGGGGATGTCATGGACAAGGCCGGCCACCATGCCGCAGGACCACACGCCTGCATCCGTGTCTCCCTCCTGCATGACTTTTGGATATACCCCGACAACTTCTTGAATGATATCTTCAAATTTCAGGTTACTGCCAAGGGAGGCCTCTTTTTCCAGCAGTTTCCGGGTTGCGGTATTGTTCAGGACCCGTTCGGTATTCCTCAAGGGGCGCATGACCAGGCGCGTATCTGTTTCACGGGCATTTAAAATAGCCTGCTTGACATTCTCGTGCACCGGCGCTTCTTTTGTTGCGATGAAACGGGTTCCCATGTTGATCCCGTCCGCACCCAAAGCCAGAGATGCCACAAGGCTTCTGGCATCAGCCATGCCGCCTGAAGCCACAAACGGTATGGTCAGCTCTTCTGCTGCGCGCGGCAGCAGCACCATATTCGGAATATCATCCTCGCCCGGATGGCCGCCGCATTCAAAGCCATCAACGGAGACCGCGTCACATCCGATTTTTTCAGCCTTCACTGAGTGCCGGACGGATGTGCATTTGTGGATGACCTTCACACCGGCATCCTTTAGCACAGGGAGGTATGGCTCTGGATTTCTGCCGGCAGTTTCAACAATCTTTACCCCGTTATCAATAATCGATTTGATATACCCCGGGTAATCCGGCGAGGACACTGTGGGCAGAAATGTCAGGTTTACCCCAAACGGTTTATCCGTCATGTCTTTACACCGCTTGATTTCCGTATCCAGATCCTGCGGGGTTTTCTGGGTGAGCCCTGTAATGATTCCCAAACCGCCTGCATTGGAAACGGCTGAAGCCAGTTCGGCAAACCCGACATAGTGCATCCCCCCCTGAATGATGGGATATTTGATGCCAAATAACTCGGTTATTTTTGTTTTCATTAATTTCTCCTTTTTGCTGCCTTTAAAGTTCCTCAGTTGAGTGTTTATTTGCAGTTTCTATAAGAATTTTGGGTGGCCAAGATCTATCGCCTTCCCCGGCAAAACCATCAGGCTTGATGTTCCATGGGCCACAAGCTTGTCCTGACCGTTAAATACCTTTGCTTCGGCATAGGAAACAGACCGGCCCGGCCGGATGCAGAATCCCCTGGCAACGAGGATTCCCTCGACAACCGGGAGAAGGTAATTGAGCTTGAGATCAATATTGACCAGTCCATGA
>JAABSK010000055.1 GCA_011390435.1 Desulfobacteraceae bacterium
GGAAGTCTGGGACTTTTGCTTCCCCCGTCCCTGCCGCTGATTCTGTACGGGGTCATTGCCCAGCAGATGAGCACCGGAGAACAGATTTCCATTGAAAAACTCTTTATTGCCGGAATTCTGCCGGCACTGCTGATGATCATACTTCTGAGCCTGTGGAGCATCTGGTCCAACCGGAAAAACCCGCTGCCCCTTGTGGGGTTTTCATTACAGGCAGCCAAAGCTGCCCTGCGCGAATCCATCTGGGAAATCCCACTGCCTGTCTTTGTGTTTACCGGCATTTACTCAGGCTTTTTTGCCGTGTCTGAGGCAGCTGCGGTCACTGCCATGTATGTACTGATTGTTGAAATGCTGGTTTACCGGGAAATCAGTGTGTCGCAGCTGGTCTCCATCACCCGGGACGCCATGGTCATGGTGGGGGGCATTCTTCTGATCTTAGGGGTTTCCCTGGCATTTACCAATTTCCTGATTGATGTTCAAGCCCCCATGAAGCTGTTTGCCATCTGCCAGCAATTCATCACCAGCAAACTGGTGTTTCTGATCCTGCTCAATATTTTCCTGCTGATTTTAGGGGCAATGCTGGATATTTTTTCAGCCATTATCATCATGGTCCCGCTGATGCTGCCGGTGGCCCTTCAATACGGTGTGGACCCGGTCCACCTGGGCATCATTTTCCTGGCCAATATGCAGATCGGTTACTTTACCCCGCCGGTGGGCATGAACCTGTTCATCGCCGGATACCGGTTCAACAAACCCATTATCGATATCTACCGGGCCACGATTCCGTTCATGCTGGTGCTGCTTCTGGCTGTCCTGATCATCACCTACTGGCCCTGGCTCTCTCTGGTACTGATCTCCTGATCAATAAAAAAATGATCATAAATATCGATCACCTGCCGGCGGATGCCGGCAAACGCTGTCTCAGAAACCTGTAAGGGCTTTTCCTGAAGATTATGGCGATGGATAATCTTTCGCAAAACAAGATAGGCATTCTGGAGCTGCTCACTCTGGCAGCCGGTGATGATGCCTTCGGCATCCAGGCTTTCCAGCAGCCGGATATTGTCGGTCCAGATCACAAGATCCGGGCAGTCGTGGGCATGCTTTAAAATCAGGTATTGAACCAGAAATTCAATATCAAGGATTCCGCCCCTGGCATGTTTCACATCAAAGAAACCAGGCTCAGCCTTCAGATGCTCCTGGCGCATGCGTTCGCGCATGTCGCTGACCTCTTTTCTGAGGACCGCGGGATCCCGCTTCTGGGTAAGAATGATTTTTCGAATCTTCTCAAACCGGTCACACACCTTCAGATCTCCGGCAACACATCTTGCCCGGATCAGGGCCTGATGCTCCCAGGTCCAGGCATCATCGGCCAGATACGCTTCAAACGCATCAATATGGGAAACCAGCGGGCCGGAGCTGCCGCCGGGTCGCAGCCGCATATCCGCTCCATACAGCATTCCGGCAGATGTGTGAACGGTCAGGGCATTGATGATCCGCTGGCCCAGATTGGAATAAAACCGGATGTTTTCAATGGGTTTGCCAGCGCCCTGGGTCATGCCGGAATCTGCCTGGTACAAAAACACAATATCAATGTCTGACTTATACCCCATTTCCAGCCCCCCCACCTTGCCGTAGGCAACAATGGCAAACCCGCATTCTGACGCACCCTGCCAGGGCGTTCCAAAAGGGGTTCCATATTTGCCGGCCACAATATGCCATGCAATATCAAGCACCTGGGACAGAATCGTTTCCGCAATGTAGGTCAAATGGTCGCTGACCTTCATCAAAGGATAATTGCCGCTGACATCGGCTGCCGCCACCCGGAGCATATTGATCTGACGGAAGATGCACAGCTCTTCGAGCAGCATCTCCAGGTCGTCAGATGCCAGCCCGGAGATCCGGATCTCCATCTGGTGTTTCAGGGCTGCCCTGTCCGGGGGCGCATACAATGACGCCGGATGGATCAGTTCATCCAGGAGCGCAGGATGGCGGGAAAGAAAATTAATGATCCACGGGCTTTTCCGGGCAAGCGTAATCAACGTTTCCAGGGCCTTCTTGTTTTCAATGAGCAACGACAGGTAGCAGGTTCTTCGCTCAATCGCTGTCACCAGATCGACCAGTTTCATCAGCAATGTTTCAGGCTCATCCGCCTGCTCGCTGATTTTTTTGACCAGAACCGGGATCAGTAACGCCAGTTTTTTTCGGCCATTGGAGCTCAAACGCCGGGTATTGGGATGTTCTTCCAGTGAACGCAGGATGTCCAGAACCTTTTCAGGATGGGTAAACTTGCCGATGGCTCTGGGATCAGCTGTAAACTGCGGGTCATTGATATTGGTCCACAATTCTTTTAAATCCCTTGTTTCTGAATCCAGCGATTCCGGGTCTCCAGACACCAGCAGCTGGTTGAAATGGAAATGGACCGTTTCCATCTGGGCGTTCAAAGCGCTTTCAAACTCCGGCCAGCTGTCCTCGCCCATGGAAAGGGCAAGAATCTCACGACGGCCTGCATTTTCCGGGATATCGTGGGTCTGAAGGTCTGCATGCGCCTGAAGCCGGTTTTCCACCATGCGTAAAAACCGGTACGCATGCTTGAGATCATCCCGGGTGGCGGCATCGATACACTGATAGACCACCAGCAAGTCCAGCACTTTTAAAATCTGCTGTTCCTGAAGCCTGGGCTCCACGCCACCGCGGATCAGCTGAAACAGCTGACCGAAAAATTCGATTTCCCGGATTCCGCCGGCCCCCAGCTTGATATTGTTTTTTAATTTTTTACTTTTGACCTGCAGGGAAATCCGGTGTTTCATCTCCCGGAAGGAATCAAATGACCCGTAATCAAAATACCGGCGGTACACAAAGGGTTTCAACCGCTCCAACAGCTTGATTCCCGCGGCGATATCGCCTGCCACCGGCCGGGCCTTGATCATGGCGTACCGTTCCCATTCCCGTCCCTGGGCCTGGTAATAGTCCTCAAACGCTGCCGCACTCATCACCAGCGGACCGCCCTCGCCATATGGCCGAAGCCGGACATCCACCCGGTACAGGCTCATGTCCTGCAATCCTGCGGCAAAAAATTTTACAAACCTGCGGCAGACCCGGGTAAAAAACTCTTCATTGGAAATTGCATTTTCACCGGTGGTGTACCCAGCTCTGGAATAAACAAACATCAGGTCGATATCCGATGAAAAATTCAGTTCCCTGGCACCGAGTTTTCCCATGCCCAGAACGATCAGCCCCTGGACTGTCTGGTCATTGTCTTCAGGCAGGCCAAAGGAGCGGCCCTCTGTTGCATAAATCACCTGTATGGCGGTGTCCACAACAGCACAGGCAAGGTTTGACAGATCCTGCAATGTCTCTTCAAGGCCTGCGGCACCGGTCAGATCCCGCCAGGCAATCCGGATGTTTTCATACAACTTGCTTTTCAGCAATACCGGCTTGACATCTTCCGGTGTCATTGAGTCAGCAACCTGCTTTCCAAGTCGTGCCGCGTAGGTATCTGCATCATAGGAAACAAACAGATCACCCGATTCAACAAGGGATTGAAACAGATCAGGATATCGGGCCAACGCGGAAGACACATATTCACTGTACAGCAGAACCCTGATCAGATCCGCCTGTACATGGGGTTCAATGTCCATTTTCAGACCACTGTTTTCAAGACTTTCATAAAAAGCGGTCAGGCGGGAGTTCACCAGATTGACCAGTGAATCTGTCAGTGTGGGAAAAACCGTTTTGATCTGCTGGATGTTCATTTGTGTTTTATCTGTTCTCCTCCGGGGTGAAACGCATTCTGGTCCACCATAATATTCCAGGTAAATTTTATCAAGGCAGTTCCATCTTTGACTTTTATTTCCCGATATTTTGGCATATGGTCACACAAGGTTTAAACGCTTATTTATATTGATTGATTCAACCTTCGACCCAAGGAGATCAACCCATGGAACTAAAGGATTCTGTCGCGATTATTACAGGTTCGTCATCCGGCATTGGTGCCGCCATTGCGTGCAGCCTGGCACAACAAGGATGCCACGTTGTGATCAACTACAATACCAACGAATCCGGTGCCCAGGCAGTGGCTGATCAATGCCGGGCTTTTGGAACTCAGGCCCTGGTCTGCAAAGCAGACGTGTCTGACGATGCCGCCTGCCGCTGCCTGGTGGAAGAAACCATCACCTGTTTCGGGCGCCTGAACATCCTGATCAACAACGCAGGCACCACAAAATTCTGCGAACATGCAAATCTTTCCGGGCTGGACAAACAGGATTTTCTGGACTTGTACGCCACCAACACCGTGGGCGCATTTCAGATGAGCCGGGCTGCAGAAAATGCCCTGAGAAAACAGCCCCTGGCACACATCATCAACATGGCATCCATTGCCGGCATCACCGGGGTTGGGTCCTCGATTGCCTATGCTGCCTCAAAAGGCGCACTGGTCACCCTGACCATGTCCCTGGCAAGGGTGCTGGGACCGCAGATCCGGGTCAATGCCATCTGCCCCGGATTTGTCCAGGGCGAGTGGCTGGAAAAAGGGCTTGGAAAAGAAAACTATGACCGCATGCTGGCCGGCATCAGAAGCATCTCACCGCTGAATGACACGGCAACACCCGAACGCATTGCCCAGGCAGCCACAGGGATGCTCACCGGCATGGACTGGGCCACAGGCGAAACCCTGATCATTGATGGAGGCGCCCATCTTCAGACCGCCCCCCTTCGACGATAACCCACTGGAAGGTCCGTCTACATCCGGACCATGATCTTAACCGCATCGCCGCCTGGATCTGCCAGATGCTCAAACGCATCCTGGACATGATCCAGGTCGATGACCTGGTCAATAAACCGCTCCGTTTTCAGCACCTTTCTGGCAATTTCGTTCAGGGTCAGATCAAATTCACCACTGGTGTAACCATAGGATCCCTTCAACGTCAGCTCACGCATGGCGATCCGCATGGTGGACACCGGCACGTCTGCATAACTGATACCGGCCAGCACCACGACAGCACCCTGGCCTGCAGCACCAATTGCTGATTTTACCGCCGGCGGAGGACCTGCGCATTCAATGACCTTTGAAAAACCACCCTGTGTCAGGGTCAGCAGTTTTTTCTGAAGTTTGGGATCCGTGGCATCAAACACCGCGTCAACATCACCGAATGCCAGGGCTTTTTGACCCCGCTTTGCATTGACCTCGCACAGACCGATGAAAGATGCGCCACAGATCCGGGCCCAGGCAGCACTGAGCAGGCCGATAATCCCACCGCCCACAATCAGCACCTGGTCCCCCGGCCGGATCTCTGCCAGGTTTACCGCATGCAGCGCAACCGCAGCCGGTTCTACCATGGCGGCATCCTCAAAACTCATTCCATCCGGCAGTTTCCGGACACTTGCGGCACTGATCGTCATATACTGGGCCAAGGCGCCGGGGGTTGTAATGCCCGGTGCATCCGCCATCATATTCAGACACCGGTTATGCTGCATTTTCAAACAGGGCTGGCAGGTGCCGCAGGGATTGGATGGCAGGGCCGTCACCCGGTCACCCGCTTTGATGTCAATGTCCAGTCCGCCGGTATCAACAATCGTTCCGCTGAATTCATGCCCCATGACCAGGCCGGCAGGTGCCCCGTGTTCCCAGATATGCAGGTCTGATCCGCAGATACCACAGCGATCCACCTTGATCACGACTTTTCCCGCACCTGCCTGTGGTACGGCTGCTTCCGACGGCACCAGTTTTCTGGGGCCGTCCAGTTGAATTGTTTTCATCTGTATTTTCCTTTCATTTTACCAGCTGTCAACATAGAGATGGTCATTTTTCTGTTTTGCCTGTGGTGACGCAGATTTCAAGCCCCGAAGAACCCATCGGCGGGTATCTGCCGGATCGATCACGGAATCGATCTCCATATAGGCGCCAATGGCAATGGCTTTTCCCCGTTCATACATCTTGGCCACCAGCTTATCGTACAGCGCCTGTCGTTCTACCGGATCTTCAATGGCTTCCAGTTCTTTGCGAAATCCGGCCTTGACCGCGCCTTCAAGTCCCATACCACCGAATTCTCCAGTGGGCCAGGAGGTGGTAAAAAACGATTCATGAAATCCTCCCCGGGCCATGGCCATGGCACCCAGCCCGTAACCGCGCCGCAGAACCACACTGAAAAAAGGCACTGTCACATGGGAACCCACCACAAACATGCGGCAGACATGACGCACCTGGGCCCGCTTCTCAATTTCAGGACCGACCATGAAACCCGGCGTGTCAATCAATGACAGAATCGGCAGGCCATGGGCATTGCACAATTGCATCAGCCGGGCAGCCTTGTCTGCCCCTTCCGCTTCAATGGCACCGGCCATATACTGGGTGTTATTGGCAATCACCCCAAAAGCGTTTCCATCGATGCGCACCAGCCCGGTAATAATTCCCGGTCCGAACAGGGGCCGGAGTTCAAGAAAAGAATCCCGGTCTGCAAGGGTTTTGATGATCTTTCGCATATCATAGGTCCTGCGCCGGTTTTCAGGAACCAGGTCTCTGAGCAGCAGCTGATCATCAGCCACCGCACCGGTTTTTGCCCCCTGAAAATAGGACAGGTATTGTTTGGCTACGGCAACAGCCTCGGCATCATCTTCAACCAGGATATCCACAACACCGTTTTCCGTCTGAACATCCATCGGACCGACCTCTTCAGGGCTGAATCTGCCAAGCCCTCCGCCTTCGATCATCACAGGCCCGCCCATGCCGATATTGGCGTTTTTGGTTGCGATAATCACATCACAGCACCCCAGCAGGGCTGCATTGCCTGCAAAACAATACCCGGATACAACTCCCACAGTAGGCACTTTTCCGCTCAACCCGCCAAACAGGGCAAATGTGGACAGATCAAGACCGGTTGCCATCACGCCGGCAGCATCTGTATCCCCCGGACGTCCCCCCCCGCCCTCTGCAAAAAACACCAGCGGCAGGCGCTGTTCATGGGTAAGCTTGAGTACCCGGTCCAGCTTTTTGTGGTTGAAGTACCCCTGGGTGCCGGCAAGAACCGTATAATCATAGGCAATGACCATGCAGCGGGCGGTCTGTTCATCAAACAGATCTGCATTCACCGTTCCAATACCGCTGATCATTCCATCGGTCGGAGTTTTTGCGATCAGGTCATCCAATGATCTTCGCTGACGCTGCGCAGCAATATTCAAGGCGCCGTATTCAATAAAACTGCCTGCATCACAAAGATCATCAATGTTCCTGCGGGCGGTGCGCTGATTTTTCTGCTGCCTTTTTTTCACCACCTCCGGGCGGTTTTCATCCAGACCAAAAGCCAGACGCTTGATCAGTTCAGTCAATTCAGGACGCAGGTTTTCATCTTCTGGTTTCTGCCGGTTTGTCGATCTTTCCATCTAAGCCTCTCCCTTCTCCTCTTCTCTGAGTATTCTCCTAAGTAGTTTTACGCCTTGCTTTGGCAGTTCATTTCTGAACTCTATATATACCGGAACTTTATGAGATGACATGGTTTTTTTTGCCCATTGAATAATTTCTTCCGGGGTGATCCGGTTTTCATATTCCGGATTGAGCACAACAAACGACTTGATCACCTCTCCTTTTTGGGCATCCGTTACTGGAATGACCGCATTTTCCAGCACTGCCGGGTGCTGGTTCACCAGGGCCTCAACCTCCTCCGGGAATACAGAGAAACCAGAAACCTTTATCATCTCCTTGTAGCGGCCCAGCCAGTAAAGATAGCCGTCTTCATCAAATTTTCCCACGTCTCCGGTATAGACCCAGCCGTCAATCAGGGTGGCAGCGGTCTGTTCCGGGTTGTTCCAGTACCCTTTCATGCAGCCGGGATTTCTCAGCACAATCTCGCCTTCGCTGCCAATGGGAAGTTCTCTTGTCTTATCATTAAAATCAACAATTTTAAACTCTTCTTCGAAACCCGGGATTCCCATGCTGCCGTACTTGATGTTCTGACGGGGGCAGAAAGTGTCCAGCGTGTGGGTTTCGCTCAATCCATATGCCCCTTCCAGCAGCAGGCATCCATTGGTGAATCTGGACCAGTTTCTGGAAATTTTTTCGTTCAATGACACCACAAACGAGGTGCACATATTCAATTTCAGGGAGCTGACATCATACCGGGATGCATCCGGATAATTCATCACAGCCAGGTTCATGGGAACAGCACTGTACCAGTGACTGGCCCGGTAGGTGTCAATGGCCTGAAGAACCGCCAGCGGATCAAACTGTGTCAGCAGAATATTGGTGGCGCCCAGCAGGACCGGCCCCACCAGAAACAGCATGCCGGCAATATTGAAAAATGGCATGGTGGTGAGCACCAGGCTGTCAGCATCCATCCCCATGATGGTATTGGCGGCAGTGGGTTTGTACAGGTGGGCAAAATGGCTCAGCATGGCCCCTTTGGGAAGCCCGGATGTTCCACCGGTATACTCAAACAGGGCAATGTCACTGTCCATGTCTATGGGGATGCTGTCAAGGGGCGGATCATCATACCCATCCATGATTTCCATGAAATCTTTGGTCCCGGAGATTGGCTGCCTGGGAATTTTCATGTAATCCATCAGGTTCAGGGTGGGTTTTTCAGGCAAATAATCATTGAAATTGGTGGTCACGACAGACACAAGCGTCGGGATGTCCTTTAAAACCGCCTGCACAACCGGCATGAAGATATCCAGGGTCAACAGGCATTTCATCCCGGCGTCATTGGCTTCATACCGCAATTCCATCTCTTTGAACAAAGGCGAGCAGGGACAGACAATGCCTCCCATTTTCTGAATGCCGAAATGGGCAATGATATACTGGGGACAGTTACCGAGAAACAGGCCCACCCGGTCTCCCTTTTCAAGCCCCATCTCCAGAAGATACCGGGCAAACCTGTCTGATGACTGATCCAGCTCACGATAAGTGATGGTTCGACCGTAATTGATAATGGCCGGCTTGTCCGGGGTCCGGGCGGCATGAATCCTGAGGTATTCAAAAACAGGGCGAACCCCCTCTGCAAAACTGAGTTTTTCAGGCATCTCGTCGGGCCAGTGCTTCATCCAGATTTTTTCCATGGTATTTCCTCCGTTTTAGGTGAATTTCCTGCAGAACCGGAGCAATTACCATGCCATCTTTTGTGAGGAATGGTCATTGTAATTTTATATTCAGGTTGTTATATATACCGATCATGAACGAAACCGTGAACAGCCAGCTGGCTTTTGAGCGACTGCTTTTTGAAATCTCCTCCAAGTTTGTCAATCTTCCGGCATCTGAAGTGGATCGGGAAATCAATGATGCGCTCCGGGAAATTGTTGAGTTTCTGGACTTTGATCAGAGCGTTTTTGGCGAATTCAAAGGGGATGACGGCCGCCTGAAAATCATCCACGGCTATACATCCTATAAGTGGCAGGAGCATAAAGGCCTGATGCTCAATGCCATTGCCCCCAACCTGACCCGGCAGTTGCGAATGGGTGAGGTGGTCAATCTTTCCCGGCTGCCCGACGGTCTTCCGCTGGACTGGGAACCGGAACGTGCCTATTCCAAAAGGGTCGGACTGAAATCCTGTGTGGGCGTAAGCCTGAAAGTGGGCGGTTCTGTTCTGGGAGTCATCATCTTTGAATCCTACCGGCAGTACCGGCACTGGACAAATGCATTCCTTCAGCACTTGCGGCTGCTGGCCCAGATCTTTGCCAATGCGCTGGAGCGCAAACAGACCGACATCAAACTGCGCAACGCTTTTGATAAAATTCAGGATCTTTCAGAACGGTTAACCGCGGAAAATCAATATCTGCGCGAGAGCATCAGCAACCAGGGCCCTTACGAAGAGGTGGCAGGAAAAAGCCGGGCGATCCAGTATGTTCTGGGAAAAATCGAACTGGTGGCCAAAACCGATGCCACTGTCCTTTTTCTGGGCGAAACCGGCACCGGCAAGACCCTCCTGGCCCAGCTCATTCACCGATTAAGCCGACGAAAGGCCAAAACCATGCTCAATGTCAATTGTGCCACCCTGCCACGAAATCTCCTGGAAAGTGAGCTGTTTGGCCATGAAAAAGGGGCGTTCACCGGTGCCATCTCCCGGAAGATCGGCCGGTTTGAAATTGCCAACCATTCCACCATTTTCCTGGACGAAATCGGAGAGCTCCCCCTTGATCTGCAGTCAAAACTGTTAAAAGTGCTGGATGACGGCGAATTTGAACGCGTGGGAAATGCAGCCTCCACCCGGGTCAATGTGCGCATTGTGGCGGCCACCAACCGGGACCTGGCCCAGATGGTGCAGGATGGGAAATTCAGGTCTGATCTCTACTACCGGCTGAATGTCTACCCCATTCACGTTCCGCCGCTGCGGGAACGGAAGGAGGACATTCCAGAGATGGTCTGGGTGTTTGTCAAGGAATTTTGCAAAACCATGGGGCGAACCGTCAAATACATTCCCAGAAAAGATCTGGAAGCAATGATTCAATACCCCTGGCCGGGAAACATCAGGGAATTAAAAAACGTGGTGGAAAACGCCATGATCTCCAGCAGAGGAAGCACACTCCATTTATCCCCTCCGGAACCTGCGCTGACAAAAAAGCAGCACACCATGACTCTTGATGAGGTGCAACGCACGCACATCCTGTGCGTTCTGGAACAGACCCGCTGGCGCATCAAAGGCCCTGGCGGAGCAGCAGAACTCCTTGGAATGAAACCGTCCACGCTGTATTCCCGGATGAAAAAAATCGGTATCCCCCTGGCCAGACAACACCTCTGATCGGTCACAAAGACCTGTTAGACGATATATCGTCCCGAGATGGATCCATTGCACTGCTTTTGGGCGGCACAGCGATTCTGCACAAGACGGTATTTCATCCCATGGTCGACATACCGCCCTGTAATTCCCACCGGAATCAGCAACTAAAAGGTGTTGATATCCAGACCGATCACGTAATGATCTTTAAACCCCACGGAACTGTCCTTGGCAATATATTTTATCCGGGTCTCTTTTGAGCGTGCCGGGACTGATTTATCCAGAGAATAATAGCGCATATTGATCACATCCCCTTCCTTGATGTTTTTCAATGCTCTGGACCCTTCCTTGACAACAGCAAACATGGGTTCTGACACGCTCTTCCGGAGTTTGAACTGATACAGCAGCCGGGAGCAGTCCAGTTCAAACTCGGCACTGTAATACGCTGAAAATTGTTCTGTTTCGGGTTCATGCACCAGGACGTCCATTTTTTTCTCCTGTTTTGGGGTAATTCACGGTGTCACAACGGGGGAACACCCCCTTCACGCCTTGATTACATATTTTGTGCCAGACCCGTCACAATCATATAACCCATTGATATTAAAAGAGAAAAATGCGACAATCCGTTACTGCGCCCGATCAAGACCATCAGCGATTTTGATTTTATATCACCATAATAACGGTATTTCATCACCTGGCCAGTCTTTGAATCAATCCGGAGGCGAATCATTCAGGGAGTTGTCCTGTCCCTTGAGTTCATCAACCCAGGTTCTGTCCGACAGTGCTTCGCCGCTTCGATAGGCTGTTCGGCCAATCAGATGGGCTGCCACCGGCGCTGTGAACAACAGCAATGCCACAATGGTAATGGCCCTCAGGGAAATCCCCAGCTGCTGGTACAAAAGGGCATGGGCTATTGCCAGAAGACCCGCGCCCAGCGATCCTGCCTTGGTGGCGGCATGCATACGGGTCAGCACATCCGGCAGCCGGATCAACCCGACAGATGCCACCAGACAGAAAAAGCCGCCAATGATCATCAGCAGGCCGCTGATATACTCAATCATGATTCTCTTCTCCTGAATGATCCGGCAGCGGGTGTGCAACCGTTTTTTGTTTTTGGCGCTGCTGTTTCTGTAAGGATTCCCGGTAAATGAACCGCACCAGGGCAATGGTTCCCAGAAACGCAATGCAGGCATAGGCAATGGCAACATCCAGATAGGTGGTTTCCCGGGTGTGGATGGACAGCACCACCAGAAAAGCCACCACCAGAACAGACAGAAGATCCATGGCAATCACCCGGTCTGCTGCACCCGGACCTTTTGCCAGCCGGAACAGCACCATGACCATCCCGATCAGCAGCATACCCATGGCAACCTGCACCGCAACCGATAAAAACGTTTCTCCTGTCATCATGGCTGCATCACCTCCAGAACCCGCTTTTCCAGGCCATTTTGAATCCCGGCTTTTGCCGCTTCTGCATCCTCCAGAAACATGACATGAACAAACAGAATTTTCCGGTCTTCAGACAGGTCCACGCTCAGCGTTCCCGGTGTAAGGGACAGCAGATTGGCCACCATGAAAATTTCCAGATCTGTCCGGGCACTCAGGGGAACGCCGATAATCCCGGGCCGGCTGATATGGCGGGGTGTGATCACATCCCACAGAACCCGCAGGTTGGAGACCAGAAGCTCTTTTAAAAAATAGAGCACCAGACTGAGAACTTTGGGCAGCTTTTTAAAATACCGGGTCTGCGGATACAAGGGACTGGTCACCCATAAAATGACATATCCCAGGGCAAACCCCAGAAAAAAAACACTGATACTGCCGCTGCCGGTCAGCACCATCAAAACGGCTGCCAGAAAAATATTCAGGATAAACAACGGCATCAGCCACCTCCATTGACAGCAAACACATAATGATGGGGAGACATCAACTGTTCGCCTGCCACCAGGGCGAATTTGAGCACCGGTTCCATAAATACACCGATCAAGACCGTCAGCAGGCACAGGCACAGCACCGGGCCCATGAGCTGGAAAGGCAGTTCTGGAGGGGATTCAACCGGGCTGTCCACAGGCAGTGCCTTTTTCTTCCAGAACGCTTCAGTCCAGATCTTGATCATGGAAAAAACCGTCAG
>JAABSK010000539.1 GCA_011390435.1 Desulfobacteraceae bacterium
AAAAATTTGCTGCTTTTGTCAGAGAGTCAAGACACATGGCGACGGCTACGACAGGGAAATCCTGGGTTGAAATGAAAATAGATGGGTTGAAAAGGGTTGGTTTTATGCTGCTCCGGCAGTATTAAACAGCCTCAAAAAGGGGGTCAACTTTTTATTTGACTCTTGTTTAGTAACCGGGATCTGGCGGTAAAACCACCTTGGGCAGGATGATTTATTCCAAGCGGCTCGGGATAGGGGTGTAGTATAAATTGACCATGTTAAAAAATAAGATCCTTTGTTGGTATGGTAAAGATCCCTTTGAAGCAGGGAAAGTTTTGATGGAATCTTCCGGGATATGGAAAAACTGGTCCTTTTCAGATCATATCGGGCTGAAGCCAAATCTGGTGGTCTCCAAAGCGGCATCCTCCGGTGCAACGACACACCCTGAATTCTGTGCGGGAATAATCACTTTTCTTCAACAAAAAGGATTTCAAAATATCAGCATTCTGGAAGGTTCCTGGGTGGGGGATCGAACAGAAAAGGCGTTTAAAGTTTGTGGCTATTCAGAGATTTCTAAAAAATACTCTGTTCCCCTGGTGGACCTTCAGCAGGATACCTCTGTTCTATGTGAAGGAGCTAACGGAGAATATCGAATCTGCCAATCGATCCTGGAATTGGACCGACTCATCAACATCCCTGTACTCAAAGGCCATTGCCAGACAGCCATGACCTGTGCTCTGAAAAATCTGAAAGGCTGCATTCCCAACAGTGAAAAACAGCGATATCATCGGGAAGGTCTTTTTCAGGCAATTGCGGATCTGAATAAAATCCTTAAATCTGATTTGATACTGGTGGATGCCCTGGAGGGAGATCCGGAGTTTGAAGAAGGTGGGAATCCCTTTACACTTAATCTTTTTATGGCGGCTCTGGACCCGGTTCTCCTGGATACCTATGCCTGTTCCCTGCTGGGGCTGAAACCATCAGACGTTCCTTATATTAAAAAAGCAGTCGCCCTGGGGATAGGATCTTCAAAAGTGTCTGCTGATACCCCGGTTGCCTTGAATAAGGGAGAGGGGTTGGATAATCTTCAACAATCGTCTTTTGCTACGTCACTTTCAGGCCATATACAGGAGAAAGGGGCATGCAGTGCCTGTTTTTCTTCCCTGATACAGGCGTTGAAGCAGATGCAGGAAGAAAGGGTCCCCTTACCCGAGATGGTATGCATCGGGCAGGGATTTAAGAAAAAAACTATAGATGGACTGGGCGTGGGTGACTGTCTTTCCGGGTGCGCTTCATTTGTTCCCGGATGTCCTCCTGAACCTTTTGAAATAGTGAATTACCTGAAAAATCAATAACTTTTGTCATCGCAATCAAAATTGGTGGATCTACCAGATTTCCTTTCTGATTTTCCATGCCATGTTTTGGAGGCTTTTCAAATGGAAGCGAGAACTACCCGGGCAGTTAGGGTCATCAATTATGCCGGTAGAAAGGCATCATTGGCATTTCCAGGCAGACAACCTCGCCTTTTCGGGGCCCAAAGGAAGAGGAACTCTTGAAATTTATGTTTATCAGAGGCCTTTATAGATATCTTTTCGATGACCAACTTTTATAATCAGAATGACCACTCGATCATCATGGATTTCATATATAATTCTATAATCACCGGTTCGAATCCTATGAAAAGAATTATTGCCTTTGATCTTGGTGGTATTTTGCTCTGGCAAATTCTGGACAAGTTCTTCAATTTTCTTCTTAATCCGCACCAAATCTCTTTTGGGGAACCGCTTCAATGCTTTCAATACAGCAGGTCGAAATTCAATAGAATATGCCATAAATCAAAGTCCCAGTTGCTTCCAGACTTCTTCCGCAGGTATGTTCTCTCCAGATTCAGCAAGAGCAAGTTTAGCATCTTCAATATCAATATGGTCTTCAATTTGTTGAAGCAGTTCAAGTTCGTCTATAGAAACCAGTGCAGCAACATCTTGGCCTCTGCGCGTCAAAACTATAGGTTCTTTTCCGTATGCCACTTTATTAACGATATCGGCAAAATTTTTTCTCGCATCTGCTGTGGAAATCTTTGTGGTCATATGGCACCTCCATTTTCTGTACTTAATATACAATATGTACAACATGTACTTT
>JAABSK010000540.1 GCA_011390435.1 Desulfobacteraceae bacterium
CCAAAATCCTTTTTTTCCTGGGCCAGTTCCACAATGACTTTTCTGCCTTCATACTCCGCATTGTTGAATCCGCGGATGACGGCATCAGTGAAATGGTAGTCGATTTCAAAAAAGGAAAACTTCTTCATAATTTCAATTTTACCTATTTCGATATCTCGCTTCTTTGTCCGCTCATTAATCATCCCTATCAGATTAGCGGGTTCAATGCCGTCCTGAGTTCCGGCATTGATAAAGAACCGGGAAAATTCACTTCTCGCTGGTCGTTTCCCACTCTTCTGTTGTTTACCCGGTTTATCCTTCGGCCTCTCCTTCTTTCTTTCCTTCATCAGGACGTTCAGATCCGGAGCGTTCTTATAGTAATCCAGAAACCGCTTAAACTCCAGGGAGACGAAATGTTTGATCAGGTCTTCGCGGGAAAGCCATTCCAGTTTTTTATAGATCACCGGCAAATAGGGATCGATCTGCGCGTCATCAACAGAGACTTTTTCCATCTTATCCACCAGTTTGAAGAGCTGTTTTTCGCAGATCTCAACACCTGACGGGATGCGCTTCTGTTCAAATTCTTTGCGCACCAGTTTCTCAATGGTCTTGATTTTGCCTTTTTCCCGGCTGTGAATGATCGTCATACAGATGCCGGTCTTTCCGGCTCTTCCTGTCCGGCCGCTGCGATGAATATAGATCTCCGGTTCATCGGGCAGATTGTAGTTGATGATATGCGTCAGATCCGTCACGTCCAGTCCCCTGGCAGCGACATCGGTGGCAACAAGCATCTGCAGATTTTTGATGCGGAAACGGTTCATGACATGGTCCCGTTGTGCCTGGGAAAGATCGCCGTGCAAGGCATCCGCGTTGTATCCGTCATTAATCAGCTTTTCTGCAACCTCCTTGGTTTCCTTACGCGTGCGGCAGAAGACAATCCCGTAGATATCCGGGTTGATGTCGGCAATACGTTTCAATGCCCGGTATCTGTCGCTGGCATTGACCATATAGTAGTGATGTTTGACATTTTCAGCCCCGGCATTGCGTCTGCCAACAGCGATTTCGATGGGGTCGTTCATGTAATTGTCGGCTATTTCAGCAATCTCTCTGGGCATGGTGGCAGAAAACAGCAGGGTTTGCCTGGAAGCCGGCGTTTCCGCTAGAATAGCATTTAACTCCTCTTTAAAGCCCATGCTCAGCATTTCATCCGCTTCATCCAGCACCACAGTTTTAATCGATTTGATATCCAGTTTTTTACGCCGGATCAGGTCTCTCAATCGACCTGGAGTGCCCACCACCAGTTGCACATTCTTTTGAAGCGCCCGTATTTGATTTTCGATGCTGGCGCCACCATAGACAGCAACCACACCGATAGCCTTTGAATATTTGGCAAATTTTGTTAAATCGTCTGCTACCTGAATGCACAGCTCACGGGTCGGGGTCAGAATCAGGGCCTGTACCTTTTTCAGATTGTTATCAATCAGGTGAATCAGGGGAAGACCGTAGGCAGCGGTTTTGCCGGTCCCTGTCTGCGCAATCCCCACCAGGTCAGAGTGATGCTCCAGCATTGCCTCGATTACTTTTTCCTGAATGGGCATGGTATCTTCAAATCCAAGTTCTTTCACACCCTTGATGATTTCGGCTTTCAAGCCGGTATCTTCGAATTTCATCGACGTATCTCTCCTGGTCGTTTATGCGCTGTTTGTGTGTCGGTCTGGTCGGACTATCTGTCTCAACAGTGAGACACTCCGAACCAGACGAAACAGGTCTGGTTCTGGGGTTAATCCCAAATTATATAAGATTTTTTCACTCACTGTCCTCTTATATCACAAAAATGTTGTGGAGGAACACGAATTGGTGCTGTTTTTTTCCGCAACCATTCACCACCTTCGGTCGATCCCCGGTTAAAGCCAGTCTGAAATATTTTTAGAGAAAGAGAACGATGCTGATTAAACGTGTACTATTCATCACTCTGTTTTAAACGCCGCTCAAAGCCCAGCTTAGGGTGGCGCTTGCGGGAAGTTAAGCGACAGCCCTGGACGCAAGTGTTACCATCAACCGGACCGGGCAGAATTCTGGGAAACAATGCTTTGAACAGATACACGTTTTTATAAAAAAACCGGCCTGTCGGGT
>JAABSK010000541.1 GCA_011390435.1 Desulfobacteraceae bacterium
GTCAATGGTAACAATACGATATGACATAAGAGATATCCATAAATCAGGGTTCTTGTGACAAAACCACTTTCAAGGCAGTGATAAATGCCTGGTTTTCTTCGCGGGTGCCTGCATTGATCCGCAAAAATGTATCAAATCCATATGCCTTCATGGAACGGACGATCACCCCGTGAGTAAGCAGTCGCGTGAACAATCGGGTGGCATCTGTTTTGACGTCCACCATCAGAAAATTGGCCTGGGTGGGCAATGGGGCAAATCCCATGGCAGTCAGCTCTCTGTTTAAAAAATCAATCCCCTGGTGGATGGTGTCAATGCTGCGGCGCAAAAAATTCTGGTCTGCCAGGGCCGCCTCTGCCGCCACCTGGGCCAGACCATTGACATTGAACGGCTGGCGTATCCGGTTAAGAATATTTGCCACATCCTTGTCCATGATGCCGTAACCGATCCTGAAACCAGCCAGGCCATAGGCTTTTGAAAAGGTTCTCAGGGTCACAATTCTAGGGTCCTGCAATGGCTGGTCCAACGAATTGAATACATCTGAATCCCTGACAAACTCCACATATGCCTCATCCACCACAATCAGCACATCAGATGGAATTTTGCCGGCAAACGCTGCAAACGCATCTCTGGTGATAACACTGCCGGTGGGATTGAACGGATTGGTGATAAATACCATTTTTGTGTCAGAAGATATGGTTGCGGCAATTTCTGAAAGATCCGTGTCAAACCCGGACAGCGGCACCATCACCGGTACCCCTTTTGCAGTTTTCACACTGATTTCGTACATGAGAAAAGACGGCAGGGGCATAAGTGCCTGGTCTCCGGGATTCAAGAATGCATGGGCCAGCAGCGCAATCAAATCATCAGACCCATTGCCCAGAACAATATTCTCCGGTTCAACCTGATAAAAATCAGCCAGTTTCCGGCACAGGTCATGGGCAATGGGTTCAGGATACCGGTTCATCCGGGGCAGGTTTTTGAGAACCGCTTCCGTTACTTTCAATGAAAATCCCAAAGGATTTTCATTGGATGCCAGCTTTACAGGTGAAAGGATATTATATTGCCTTTCAAGCTCCTTTAGGGGCTTGCCCGCCTCATAGGGCTTGATAGTGGCCACAGGGCCGGTTGGCTTGAACTTCATGTTAGAATTCCTCCGGGTAAAACCAAATACTTATTCAGGATTTGAAATTTTGTCAACATCCATGATAAAAAACATGATACCATCGCTTTTACATGTATCTATAATGGAGATGAACCATGACCCCATGCGTGACCATCGGGCTTGAAAAATTAAAACAACATCTGCTGCCTGATCTAAAGGGCCAGCGGCTGGGCCTGCTTGCCAATCCAGCATCCATTGATTCACAGTTCACCCATGCTGTCCAGATAATCCAGACCGTTTTTCCCGGGTGTCTGACCACAATTTTTTCTCCCCAGCATGGTTTTTATGCGGAAAAACAAGACAATATGATCGAATCTCCCCATGGGAGAGAACCTGAACTCAATATCCCCATATACAGTCTCTACAGCAGGACCAGGATACCCACGCCCCGCATGTTTGCCGACCTGGATACCCTGGTGGTGGATATCCAGGATGTGGGGACCCGTGTGTATACCTTTATATACACCATTTCTTTTTGCCTGGAACTTGCCGCACAGCTGAACAAAAAAGTGATCGTCCTGGACAGGCCCAATCCCATTGGCGGCTGCCAGGTGGAAGGCAATATTCTGAAGAGTGATGCCGTTTCTTTTGTGGGCAGATTCCCCATTCCCATGCGACATGGCATGACAGTGGGCGAAATCTGCCGGTTCTTCAACCAGCAATTTCATATGAGATGTGATCTGACCGTTGTACCCATGACCGGGTGGAAACGGCACATGTACTGGCCGGACACCGGCCGGACCTGGATACCCCCGTCCCCCAACCTGCCCACACCGTTATCGTGCATGGTCTATCCAGGTCAGGTGATCTTCGAAGGCACCAATATCAGTGAGGGCCGGGGCACCACCCTGCCCTTTGAATTGTTCGGTGCCCCGTTCCTGGACACTGCCGCCATGGCCCCGGTGCTCAACCATG
>JAABSK010000542.1 GCA_011390435.1 Desulfobacteraceae bacterium
AGTCGGCATTTAAAATACCTCCATAAATTAAGTTAATCAAAAAAAGCACAATACCGTTGTGCAACAATATTTTATAAAAAATTCAGACCGTGATTCAGCCGATCGGTCTGACATTTCCAAGGCCAGTGTCTGCGCTGTCGTATATAGGCAATCAGTCGCAGTCTTCACATAAATGCTAAGGCAATAGCACTGACGTGTAGTTTTTGTCAAGATTTTTCAAAAAAAAGATTCATTAGATTTTTCAATTGCTTGGGTACTTCGGGGATACAACAATATATATGAAATCAATCTGTCTTTGGCCACCATATGTGGTAAGATTTTCCGGCAAAAAGAAACTGGCAAAATTACCAAAATCCTGATAGGCTAATCAGACATGACGTACATGGAATCTGACAAAATTTTATGGGAAAAATATAGATGACACAAGAGATGAAACCGGTGCATGAAGATGAGGTTATGCCTTTTTTTTGCGGTTCTGACAATGAATGTTTCAATGAATGCTGCCGGGATTTGAACCAGGCCTTGACTCCCTATGATATTTTACGGCTTAAAAACAATCTGGATGTTGAATCTGCGGTGTTTTTGCGCCGGTATACCTCCTGTCATTTTGGTCCTGAATCAGGCCTGCCTGTGGTTGGGTTCAAGCCAAATCCGGCCACAGGGCATACCTGTCCTTTTGTGACCGAGAGCGGTTGTTCCGTATACCCTGACCGTCCTGCTTCCTGTCGGATGTATCCGCTGGCCCGGGCCATTTCCCGTTCCCGGGCGAGCGGGGAAATCCAGGAATATTTTGCCCTTATTGAAGAGGACCATTGCAAGGGGTTTTGCGAAAACACCGGCAAAACCGTGCGGCAGTGGCTGGACACCCAGGCTGTGGATACCCACAATTTTTATAATGACAAGCTCATGGCATTGATAAGCCTCAAAAACGCTGTGATGCCCGGCCAGCTTCAAGGGCACCAGGCAGACATGGTTTATCTGGCCCTGTATGACCTTGACACCTTCCGGCACCAGATTTTTCATGAGGATCTGCTGGCACAGTTTAGTGTGCCCCAGTCAGTGTCAGATGCCATCCGCACCAGCGATGAAGCGTTGCTGGATGTGGGGCTGCAATGGGTACAAAACCAGTTGTTCGGCCGTGACATCCACTGGTGCTGAACGGCACAGGAAAACGCTGATCTTATGGTAATCAAAAACAAGATCGCCCTGGTCCTGGGGGCGGTCAAAGGCATAGGAAAAGGTATCGGGCTTGCACTGGCAGAAAAAGACGCACGGCTGGTGCTTGTCCGCCATGACTGGGAAGATGCCTTTGCGCAGATGGAAGCGGATTTTTCAGCCACCAAAGCTGAACACCACATTATCACAGCAGATCTTCGAAATATTGACCAGATAAAGCAGGTGGCAGGATTTATCCGGGACCGGTACGGCCGTCTGGATATTCTGATCAACAATATTGAGCGCGGTGGATGGCCCGTGGTCCACGGAAGTTATGTGGAAGAGCAATGGGACCTGGAAATGGAAACCACCCTAAAGGCCAAACGCTGGGTGTTTGATGCTGTATTTTCTTTGCTGCAAAAATCTGATGATGCAGTGGTGATAAACCTGTCGTCTGTGGCCGCCATTACCGGTCGCTCCGGTCCGGCCGCTCTGGTTTTCAATGACGCTTATGCCGCTGCCAACAGAGGGGTACAGGCCTTTACCGAAACCTGGGCCCGCATGGGCGCTCCCAATGTCCGGGTGAACGAACTTATGCTGGGGGTGTTTGAAACCCGCCATGCCCAGGGTACCAGGGGATGGGCCCAGGCCCTTGCCCCGGCCGAAAAAAAGGCACTTGTGGACCATACTCTGGCCGGCCGCACCGGAACTGTTGCAGATGTGGTAAAGGCCTGTCTGTTCATGATTCAGGATGCCCCGTACATGACCGGCAGTGTCCTGCGCCTGGACGGCGGGTTTGTGCTGGCTGGAGAAAAGGTTCCCCCCATGCCCGGTGGTATTTTGTCCTGATGGGGTATCAATTTGCGCTTGAATTGCTTGTTGTTTCTTCTTATCATAATTCTGGTATCGCT
>JAABSK010000543.1 GCA_011390435.1 Desulfobacteraceae bacterium
GCTGCCTGACGGGCCAGGTCCCTGTGGTCATTTTTTTCAACAAGCAGCCCGGTCCTGCCATGGTCCACCATGTAGGGGATCCCTCCGGCATTGGTTGACACCACCGGCAGGCCGCAGGCAAACGCTTCCAATATCGTGCCCGGAAGGTTATCCACATTGGATGAATTGATGAAAATATCGTTTTTTTCATATAATTCCTGGATCTGGTCATGGGATACCCGCCCATGAAAGGTCACTGCATCTGTCAGCCCAAGATCACGGGTTAACTTTTCCAGAACGGGCCGCAATGTGCCATCCCCCACCACCGCTAACGTCCCCTGGGGGTATTGGTCATGCAGGATCTTAAACGCCAGGATCGCACACCTTACATTATAAATATCTTCCAGGCTCCTTGTGATGATCAAACGCGGTTCAAAAATGGTTCTTTTCTTGAATCTGAACTGGCTGAAATCGGCAATATTGGGTATGACCACCGGCATCATGCCCAGTTGTTCTTTAAAAATATCCCGGAGGAATCCAGATGGGGTTGTTACCATTTCACACCTCTGAATAACCGGCTTGACGATCCATTTCCATCGCTTGAAAAATGCCTGGGCCGCGCCGCCCCTGGCATTTAAAATAACTTTCTTGCCTTGTATTTTTATCAGGATGATCGCCGGCAGAGTGACCCAGAAAAAAAAATTAAAAAACCCGGACAGAAAGTAAACCACATCACAGTGCCGCAGGGCTTTACCCAGATGGGTTAAAAACAGCACGGAGTTGGCAATTGTTCTGACAAAGGGAATTTTACCGATCCATTCAATGCCTTTAGGCCAGGTGACGTTGGTACGCACCGGTATGACGGTAACGCCCTCTTCTTCCAGAAGTCTGCGCAGTTTACCCGCCTGAATGGCCATTCCGCCAAGGGGCGGCGGCAAAGGAGATACAAGACAAACCACGGTATTTTTCATGTCATGATATCGGAAGAATTTTCCGCCTGTTTTTCCATTTCTGTAAATATCAGTTGCGCAGTTGTCTGCCGGTCTTTCGATAGATTTTGACGGCACAGCAATGCCGTGCTTAAAAATGCCAGTCTATGAAATGAAGCCCTGTCCAGACAAAGCATTGACATGATTTTGGTTTTAATTTCATCCGCTTTTGTTTTTATTTCACTCATTCGAAACAATTGTCCCGGATCATCATTAAAAAGCTGTTCAAAAAGCGCCTGTATTGAAATAAAAAGCATCATGTAGTCCATTAGCGGGAGGGTTGACGAATTCATGTCTTCCCAGTCAATCAGTACTTTTCTCTGGTTATTGCCATATAAAATATTTCGGATACAAAAATCTCCGTGCTGCAGCATCATTGGTTTGCCGCTTTTTTCCGCCAAGGCAAATGCATGTGTCAAGGTTTCAATATTTCTGTCTGCAAAGCCTGCGGATATTTCAGAGAACAATTTTCCGATATCCAATGTATTGGCAACTGCTGACACAGGGCCGCGTTGGTTTAGAAAACAGGTAAAAACACCCAGATAAAAATCAAGTATGGACAGGACTTCTTTAACAAACACTTTTTTTTGATTGAAAAAAGAGTGTGCAACAACATTGCTCAAAAAAATTTCAGGCACATATTCAAGGTAAAAAAAGGCTGTTTCTTCGCATGTTTCAAAGCCCCAGATGTCTGGAACCTTATTACCAAGCAATACCTTTGCTTTACCATGGTTTTGATATTCAGTGCTGATATCTGCCTTTTGCCCCGATTTTTTCACTGCAAACGGGTAAAGCCCTTTGTCCTGAAAAAGAAAGGAAATCCGGCGCCCCTTTGTAAAAAGGACAAACCGGTTAAATATGTCAAACTCAGCCAATTGGTTTTTTTACCCGCCGTGCCTTGCCACCAGGACAATCGTATCGGTCCAGACGGCCGGGCCCAGAATCCGGCACATTAGTTTTTTCGCCGAAACTTTGATGGGCCGGTCCAGGAATCGAAACGCCAGGGTCGTGACATATGTAAGGATATTTATCTGCAAGGGTACAACAGCCGAGGGGTGCCACGGGCTA
>JAABSK010000544.1 GCA_011390435.1 Desulfobacteraceae bacterium
ATTGCCGGAGACCGGTGGACCTATACCGCTTCCGGCGCGGTCACCAACATTGCGGCCCGGATCTGCTCCCATGCCCGAAACGGGCAGATCCTGGTCACCGACATGACGTCACATCATATTAAAAACCGGATTACCCTGTCTGATCCGGCGGCCCTGGAACTGAAAAATGTTCGTCTGCCGGTGTCCGTCCGGGAAGTGCTGATGGATTGACCCCTTTGGATTGATACAATGAAAAAAAAACCCAGACAACTGACCCTGCAGGCCTGTGTTGAGAACCTGGAACCGCTTCAGGAGTTCATTACCGCCTGTGCCCGGGATCACTCTCTGCCCGAAGACCGGATTCTCAAACTGCAACTGGCGTCGGAAGAAGCACTGATGAATATTTTCAGTTATGCGTATCCAGATGAGGTACCCGGAGATGTCTCGGTATGCTGCACTTTGTCAGACGACCACGATCTGCTCATCGCTTTTGAAGACAGGGGCCATGCCTTTGACGTGCTGTCTGTTGAAGATCCGGATACCGGCCTGTCTCTGGAAGAACGGACCGTGGGCGGACTGGGCATCTATTTCATCAAAAAAATGATTGATGCGGTCTGGTATGCACGAAAAGAAAACAAAAATATCCTTACTTTCCGCATGGCCCTGCCATAAATTTTCAGCATTGCCGGGCGTTTTCAGGCCGGCAGGTCGTCCATGCTGTCGTAGCAGGGCAAAATGGACGGAAAGCCTGAAATCTCGAGCACTTCCTTGATGTTGCCCTGGAGTCCGGCCAGGCTCAGCTCACCATTCAATCCTTTCAATTTTTTGGCCACCACCAAAAATATCCGCAACCCGGCACTGGACACATATTCCAGCTGGGTCAGATCGAATGCCATCTTATGTTTTCCCTGGTCGATGATCTGCGTCACCGCCTGATCCAGTTCCGGAGCCGTGGTGGCATCCAGCCGCCCGGTCACACATACCACACAGGTATTGTTCTGCATCGTTTCTTCTATTTGCATTGTTCCTCCAGATCCATTGAAAAAGTTGTTTTTATTCCCGCACCAAACGCTTTCATCACCGGACAGCCGTTACTGCAAGGCTGACAATAAGACAGATTTTCAGGTTTTGTCAACCAGTGACTGAAAAAGAGTTATGCCGGGCCGTGCCTGCGGGTCTCACCCTCTGCCTTGTTTGACAATGCCAGATCGACTGCATTGTCTACCCCGACCCGGTGGCATCCCGGGAGGTGGAATTCACGGTGTAAGCCGGAAATTGGGCCGGTCAAAGGTTTCCACCTGGACTTGGCCCAAAGCTGTCTGCCTGATCCGGACGGTTTTCACCCGGGCTTTTTCCACATTTTCTGAAGGGATATTGTGCTTTTTATACCACGAATCCGGGTTTTCCAGGAACTCCAGCAGGATCTTTGCCGCATCCTGTGCTGTATTGCATGAGTGAACCAGCCGGGGCATAAACTCGGGGCCGTATTTTTTTTCAGCGATCTTCAGGGTCTGTTTTCGGGCATGGTCCCACAAGTTGTCCGGATCCAGCAGAATAATGGGAGCCAGGGGATTTTCATGCAGCTTCATGGAGGTGATGGTGATGGCCAGCTCTTCCGCACTGCCGTACCCGCCGGTATTGACCACCGGCAGGTTGCTCAGCTTCTGGAGATGATCCTGTCTTGCCAGACGCAGCCCTTCATTGTATTTGATCAATCCGTCACAGGTGGTTAAAGATGCCTGATTCTCCCCTTCCAGATCAATGGCAATGCCCACGCTCATGAGGTTGTGCTGCCGGGCCAGGTCATTGGCTTCCTTCATGAGTCCGGGCCCTCCGCCGTGAACAATCCCCATTTCATATCCGAGTTTCGGGGCCAGCTGATTGATCAGATCAATGGTGAGCCGGTTGTCCGCTTCACTGGTATGGGACCCGTAAAAAGCAAACCAGTAACGGACCCGGTCAAACCGGTCCCGGTCATCCGGTTCCATGAAACACCCGTGATAAAAAGTGTAGAGCTTGTCAATGTCCGAATCATAGCGCAGAAATT
>JAABSK010000545.1 GCA_011390435.1 Desulfobacteraceae bacterium
TCTACCGGCACCATCAGGTCCCGCACTTTCATTTTTTCCATCTCGTCCTCCCTATCGTGTCATCATTTATACCGGCACGGCTCAAAGCACTGCATCACGCCGCCGCACTGTTTATCTTGTGGAAGTGTTTACAACTTACGGCCACACCCTTCAGGGCATGACAAAACATGATACAAACAGATCGACAGACCGTTCTTTCATCTGACTTTCATCTGAAAAGTATAGAATAGGAAACTTCCCTGAAAGTCAATGTATTTTGCATTTTTCCCGTTTGAAAAAACATTCCCGGGGAATAGCTGACATATTTTCAGATCTATGCTAAGAATAACGGGAAAATTAAAACTGTTACCTGATTCAAGCAAATGGAGACGCCCATGGAAACCACGCGACTGTCCGTGACTGAAAAACCGGTTGACACCTTTAAATCCGATCTTGCAGTCTATTTTGCCATCCGGCAAAAAGACAAACCCCTTTCTTGTGATCCGGCTGTGAAACCCCAGGTGGATAACGCTTTTGCCCTGAACGATTTTACCGGAAAGACCGAAGATCAACTCCTGTATTATCCGGCTGCCAAAAACAAGGGGGAAAAAACCGGAGGTAACCGGGTCCTGGTCCTGGGACTGGATATGACGGAACCCCTCAAAGATATCAGCGGTTTTCTGGAAACGCTTCGCAAGCGGGGTGGCGACATCGCCAAAAACTGTGAAAAGACGAAAACCTTCACCCTGGCGGTCTGCCTGCCTCAGATACCGGATATACCACTGGAAAAAACAGCTGAAGTCCTGGCAGAAGGCATACTGCTGGGGGATTACCGGTTTGGAAAATACAAGCAGACCACCCGGAAAAAAACCGATTATCCGGGTATCTCTTCCATCTGGTTCTCCTGTGACAAGGCAGCCCCATCGGTCCGCAGAGGTGCGAAAAAAGCCATGACCGCCGCTGCTGCTGCCTGCAAGGCAAGAGATATGGCCAATGAGCCGGGCAACGGGTGGACCGCCAGAGAGTTTGCCGATTACGCCAGGTCTTTGGCCGAGACCCATGGCCTGGCCTGCACCTGTCTTGAAAAAAAAGAGATGGAAAAACTGGGCATGGGCGGGATCCTGGGCGTGAACCAGGGGTCTGCCACACCGCCCTGCCTGGTGATCCTGGAGTATGATCCGGGCAAAAAAGCCGATACCCTGCTGCTGGTGGGCAAAGGACTGACCTTTGATACCGGTGGCATCAGCATCAAACCGGCCGCCGGCATGGAAGAGATGAAATATGACATGTGCGGCGGGGCCGCCGTCCTGGCCGCCATGTCCGCCGTGGCCAAAGAAAAACCCGGCTTGCGGGTGGTGGCCATGGTGCCGGCCACAGACAATATGCCCGGCGGGTCGGCCCTGCGGCCCGGGGACATCATTTCCCACGTCAACCAGGTGACATCCGAGGTGGTGAACACGGATGCGGAAGGCCGGCTGATCCTGGCCGATGCCCTGGCCCACGGTATAAAGATTTTTGCGCCGGACTGTGTGGTGGATATCGCCACCCTCACCGGGGCCGTGATCATCGGCCTGGGCCATCACTATACGGGCATGGTGTCCAACAGTGACGTGCTGGCCCAGCGCCTGGAAGCAGCCGGGAAAGATGCGGGAGAACCGGTATGGCGCCTGCCTTTGAACGAAGACTATACCAAACAGATCGAATCCAAGGTGGCGGATATCAAAAACACCGGGGGCAAACCCGGGGGCACCATCACCGCAGCCGCCTACCTGTCCAAATTTGTGGGAGATACCCCCTGGGCCCACCTGGACATTGCCGGCACTGCCTGGGATTTCACTGAAAAATCCTATATCCCCAAAGGGCCTTCCGGCACCGGGGTCCGGACCTTTATCCATCTGATCCGGTCCTGGAAAAAATGGAAGCCCGCCGGATGAAGGGACTTACAGATCCCATGATGACACAGACCCCTAAAAAACCACCCGTTCTCAACAAACAACCGTTTGGCAATCAAAAATCATTCGCAGTCCCTGCGGCAAAAC
>JAABSK010000056.1:0-298 GCA_011390435.1 Desulfobacteraceae bacterium
TATACGGTGCCATACACCATCAGCCTGATTCTGATCATTGTCGGTATGGTGATCGCTTTTGTACTGCGGCCGGGATCGTGAAAATGCTTGACAAATAAGGTCCTTCAAGTATACTTAACCATCGTTATTTCAATGCGGAAGTGCGCGGCTCACTGGTGGGGCCCTCGGACTTCAAATCCGATGTGGGGCGTTAATACCGTCCCGGGTGGGTTCGATTCCCACACTCGCCCGTTTTTTTATTTCTTGCATTCGGCTTTTTCTTTCCATATTATACATTCCGATTACGGCAAAAGAACCA
>JAABSK010000056.1:308-12438 GCA_011390435.1 Desulfobacteraceae bacterium
CCGCCAGTTTATTTAATAAAATCACTCTACATTTGAAAGACTTGTGGCGTAATACAAAGCATTTGGCAATTTCTTAGGGTCACGCCACAGAAACCGTATATTCAAGATCAGCAGCTCTAAGCATGTCTTGAATGGCAATCCTGACCCAGGTTTTTTCAGACATACCGATTTTTCGTGCAATTTTTGCCGCCCTGCCGGGTGATGGAATTTTCCGCCCCTTCTCAAGATCACACAAGCTGCTCTGAGTAATGCCCAGGAGCATGGCAAAATCCTTCTGGGTCATTTCTTCACACTTTCTGTGGGACCACAGCGCCTTTCCAAAGGTCAACTGACCATAATCCCGTTCAAGGTCTTCAAATCCATAAGTTTCTTCAATAGTCATGTTTGTTCACCTCTATCACTTCTATGACAATATTTTCGTCATGTTCAACATAAATAGCCCGATATGCTTTTGAAAGGCGTATTGACCGCTGACCGGTTCTTTGGCCCTTCAGAAGTTCGTCATGGTATCCTGAAAGTTTTCTGGTTTCCATGATGCCGTCACATTCAACCGTTGCAGCCCAAATTAACAGTTTGCTTGTAATGTAAGCTGGAAGTTTTTTGATCTGCTTCTGGGCTTTTTTGTTCAATATGACAATGTTCATGTTTTATATATACGTCTATGCGGCGTAAAAATCAACAAAAAAATCCACTTGCCGCTCTGCATGGCAAATACGCTTCTTTATATTTTTTGGATCTTTTTCAAAACTGCCGCAATATCTGCCAGATTGTCATCCATGTAGGTGACAAAACTGGGGCTGAATTTCACACCGATGGCCAGTGTTGATCTTTTTCTGTCCGGCAGCGCCAGAATCACCCGGATGTTTTCCAGCAATGAAACCAGAGGGACAAGACCCTCCAGTGCGGTTCTGGATGCGGTAAATAAAACAACAACCGATATTCTGTTCAATGGCCTGCGCAGATAATGCAGGAGCTCATCTGCTGAACTCAGGGTCTGGGTGTGTATCCCTGGAACGTGCTGACGAAGATAGGATTCTATCTGCGCCTGTTGTTGTGCTTTTTCACTCATGTACAGGATGGCTTTCATTTTATCGTCCTTTTATCCGTAATATTCATTCTGACCCTGCTCAGTCACACACCTTTTAGCACAATGTGTGCCAGCCTCGCCCATATAAAATAACAGGCTTAAAAAACAGTGGGTTATAAAAATTTAAGCGGTGGTTTTTATGCAGGGCCGACCAAAAATTCCTGGAAATCGGAACAAAGTCATTCCTGTTTCCAGGAATGCGGACAAAAGAAAAAAAAGGCAGGTCTGGCTCAAGGATGCCGCGACACCGTGTTGAAGCCGGGCAACTGATGTTTTTTGAACAGGTCATACAGCCGGGACTGGGAGATACCAGACAATTGACAGGCTTTTTTCCGATCACCTGCTGACTGGTTGATCAGCGCTTAATCCTTTTGCGTGTTGCCATGCAGTGCGTCCCGGACAATGCGCGCCAGCTCACCGGCAATCATGGGTTTCATCACCATATCAGCAATCCCGTAAGACTGTATGGTCCGGGGTGTCATTCCTTCACTGAATCCGGTACACAGCACAACCGGAATATCCGGCCGGTTGATGCGGACAGCGCAGGACAGTTCAAGCCCGGTCATACCCGGCATGGTCTGATCTGTCAACACCAGGTCAACACCCATGGGATCTGCTGAAAATTTTTCCAGTGCATCCTGGGCGTTTTCAGCACCGACAACATCATAGCCGAGTTTTGTGAGCACCTGTGATGTCCATTTGACAATGGCAGGTTCATCATCCACCACAAGAATTTTCCCCTTTCCCGAAATCAGCTCTTTTTCATCAAAAGACACCTGTTTCTGGGCGTTGCGGGTCTGCTCAGGAAGCATCAGCCGGAAGGTTGTTCCCACGCCGGGCTCACTGTAGACGCATATGCTGCCGCCCATCTCACGGACGATCCCGTACACCATTGAAAGGCCCATTCCAGTGCCTTCGCCTTTGACTTTTGTTGTAAAAAACGGCTCAAAAATTTTTTCCAGCAGGTGTGCAGGAATACCGCAGCCAGTATCTGACACTGTCAACTGAACATACGTTCCCGGTTTTAATTCTTTGATCTGTTCCATCTCTTCATCAAAAACCTGCATGGACTGGATACCGACATCCAGGGTTCCACCGGTTTCCTTCATGGCATGAACCGCATTGGTAAACAGGTTCATCAGCACCTGATGCAGCTGACTTGGATCTGCCAGGACAAAAATATCTTCCCGGTCAAAGCGGGTGTGTGTTTTCACGTCCGGAGATGTGGACGCCTTGATGAATTTGAGACACTCGTTGACCATCGACACCACCGGCACCAGATCCTTTTGCGCATCAGACTTGCGGCTGAACGTCAAGATGTGCCGCACCAGATCCCTGGCCCGTAACCCGGCTGCCAGAACCTGGTCCAGATTGGCGCAGGTTTCTTCGTCATCAATGACATTCAATCTGGCCAGTTCTGTAAACCCGAGGATCGATGAGAGAATATTGTTAAAATCATGGGCAATTCCGCCGGCGAGCGTGCCAAGGGCTTCCATTTTCTGGGCCTGCTGAATATGGGATTCCATTCTTTTTCGCCGGGTGATATCCCGGGTAATCCCCAGTATCCGGTCGGGCTTCCCATCTGAATCCCGTAAAAACCGGGCCGTCACTTCAGCCCAGATTGCTGCGCCGGATTTATGGACCATTTCCAGCTCAACCACCCGGAACCGTTTGGGATCACTCCCTTTTTCCGATTCCCGGTCCAGTTCTTCAAAAATCACTGATGACATGATATGCCGGGTTTTTCGCGGGATATACGCGCCCATTTTTAATTTCACAAACGCCTCAGGAGGATACCCCAGAAGTGTTTCCATGGCAGGACTGACATAGGTGAAAACAAAATCTGACAAACGCAGCACCCAGATGGCATCGGTCGCATTCTCTGCCAGCAGGCGGTAGCGGGCTTCGCTCTTTTTCACCCGGAGCGCTTCAATTTCCCTGGCCTGTTCCGCCAGATTTTTTTTATGTTCCACCTGGAATACCTGCCTGGCGATATACAGCGACAACACCACAACCACCACCAGGATGCCGCCAAAAATATTCACGAACCTGCGGGTAATCGCAGCAATCTCCTGCTGGATATCCTCGACATAGATACCGGTTCCAATCACCCATCCCCAGGGAGAAAACGGCTCAACATAGGATATTTTCGGAACAATTTTCGAATCCGTATCTTTCCATTGCCAGTAATAGTCCACATATCCGCCCCCGCCCTGCGTTACCTTTTCCACCATAACGACAAACGGATGGTTGCCTGCAGCATCGGTAAAACCGGTGAGGTCCTGCCCTTCCAGGTCTGTCCGGTAGGGATGCATGATCATCTCCGGATGCAGATCATTGATCCAGAAATAATCTTTTCCATCAGGACCATACCGCAGATGACGGATCTGAGAGATGGCCTGTCTCATGGCATCTTCCAGTGACAGTTCATTTTTTCTGACGCGTGAATCATATTCAGACAGCAGACTGATCATACTGCTGGTTAACTGCTGGATGGCCTGTTTTTTCTGATCAAACAACTGAGCCTTCTGGTGGGGGATAAACAGGAAAAACACACTGACTGCGAAAAGAAGATAGGTAAAATAAACAGGGATCAGAATTTTCAGCGAACTGGACAGTGGGTTGCTTTTTTTCGCCAGAATCCCTTTCAAGGCATCTCCCCGCAAAAATATCCAGAGGGTGAAACCAGCCGGTATTGCGCCGACTGCGAATCCACCCGGAAAAAGGATTGATCCGGACAGGTAAATCTCACAAACCGGTTCGGATCAAGCCGATGATCAAAAACAGATTACTCAACGATCTCAAGGATAACCCGTTTTTGCTCCTTTGCAGAGGCACAGGATAAAATCGTCCGCATGGCCTGGGCAGTCCTGCCTTTTTTACCGATCACTTTTCCAAGATCTTCTTTTGCGACGCGCAATTCCAGAACCAGTGTCTGCTGGGCTTTAATTTCCTGGACATCGACCTGATCTGACTGATCGACCAATGCTTGAGCAATGTACTTAATCAACTCTTTCATAAGCTGTTCTCCTTTTTACCTGTCCAATAGTAGAAGAAATATAAATTGAGTTACTGCACGTATTGCTTGCTGTATTCACCGTATCTTGTGGGGAAACCAACCCAGAAAATCATGGGAGTAGAATATCACAGCTTAAAATAAACTCAAGCATTATTTATCATTAAATTTACAGGTGTTTACCACCTGAAAACAGTTATTTCTGGGCATCGTCCGGTTCTGCCCAGAGCACATAATGTTTGTTGATAAACAGGGTTTTGTGCTTGACCGGGTTGTCAATGCTGCCATGGTGTACGGTGACATGGTGCAGGATTAAAAACGGTTCTGTCGCGTCTGCCACAAGGTCGGAAAGCCGGTCATAGCCTTTGGCCCGGCTGATGTTGATCTGGCCGTTCACCAGTGTGCCGTCAAAAAGTCGCAGCCTTACGATGCGGTTATTGATTCGTGGCGGGCTGTGATTTTCGTGTGTCACTGTTGTCTCTCCTTTCGTAAATGCAATGGATTCATGACAGATATGATAACCACATCCCACTATAAATTGAAAGGTATCAGGCGAAAATTATCCAGATACAGGGTGATTTTTTTATCAGGACGGACAACAAACACCATGAACCGGTGAATGGTTTCAAGATTCAGTGGCCGGCCAGTGACAGAGGTTGTCAGAGAATCCAGCAGAATCTCGATTGTATTTTCGCCCGGAACCAGCTGGAAGGTTTTGTTGTAGCGGTTTGTATAACCGGTTTCTTTTTTGGTATCGTCAATTCTCACTGTCAGGTCCACCGGCATCTGCTCCGGGTTGTAGATATCCAGACGCAGAGATTGATATCCGCGCCAGTTGTGCTGTTTCAATGCAGGAGACCACCCTGGGTAGGCTGAAGGAAAAAGCGTGAGTTTCAAAGATTTTTCACCATGGGTTGCATACGCATCCGCAATGGAAAAGAGGGTATGGCATTTCCAGTGAAAGGCATCCAGCTGATCATCTGATTCAAAGTCGTAAAGCACCTGTGTGGTGGATGGCGAAGTGCTGCATGCCTGAAGGCACAGCGCTGCCATCATCATTCCTGCCAGAATATGTCGGATAAGGATCGGCATCTGTTAAAATTGAATCTCGACGATTTCCGGAGGGCAGAACAGGCGGAATTTCACATGGCTGGTGCCAGTTCCGCGGGTCACATACAGTGTTTTGTCTCCCCTGTGAAACAGTCCGTAATTATAATCAACGTTTTTTTGATATCCAAACATGCGGTACACCCATCCGGGCAATCGGATCTGACCGCCATGGGTATCTCCTGCCAGCATGAAAACCGGATGGTTTTCAGAAAATTCGTCAAATGCCAGGGGGCTGTGACTGAGAACCAGCATCGGTGTTCTGGAATCGATTGCCTGCTGAAGATCGGCAGCGCCCCCGCCATATGCGTTGTCAATTCCGGCAATCCACACATCCTGCCCGTCAATGGACAGACGATGGGCAGAATTTCGCAGCCAGGTCACTGAATGACGTCTGGTGGGTTTGCCGGAGTTCTTCTCATGGCAGAACAGACAGGACTGCCGGGAATCTGAATAGTCGTAATCCCCCATCACGCCGTAGACACCATCGGGAGCTGACAGACGGGATAAAAACGTCATGGCCCCGTCAATGGCTCCGTGCCACTGGATATAGTCACCGCCAAGCAGAATCAGGTCCGGCTCAATCGCGTCAATCGCCTGCAGAATATCGGCTTCACGTTTTCCAAACCCTGACAGATGAAGATCTGCCAGCAGCACAATTTTTTTTCCCTCCGGCAGAACCCCCATGCCGTGGGCCTGTGCGCTGACTGTGACAACGCTGACGTGTTCCGCTTCAATATACCGGCCGTAAAAATACACCAGGCACAAAAAAAGAATCAGGACCGTGGCCGCAGCAGTGCATCCGTATTTATTCAGACGGCTGATGATTCATCTCTTTTTCAAGCAGCTGGATAATTTTTTGATTCTGCTGAATTAAAACATCAAATTTCAGGATCACCGTGTCCAGCCGGTCATTCAAATCCACATTCTGATCGCTCAGCTGATCCAGCAGTTTTATGGTATATTCACTGCCCAGGGCGATCTGTTCAAACAGATAATCCGATCGAACAGATGTGTTCTCTGCCGGCTCCAGGGCTTTGAGTTTTTCTCCATAGGTCTGTGACAGATCAGATGCATGGGTAAGACTGACCGCCATCAGGATCAAAATCCCTACGATCACTTGCTTCATGGTGAGGACTCCTTTTTTGGGTCGTGCACAAATTTCCAGTCGCTGTATTGCCGGCTGCCGTCAAAAGATTCATATTCCGGCGGGAAATTGCCTGTTTTCATGGGCAGATCCCGGCTCTGGCTGAAAACCCCCTTGATCCGTCCGCGGCCGTCATAGACAAATCCCCATTTTCCCTGTTTTGTCATGGGATCGGAAAAGATCTTTCTCAGATGCCGCCGGGTAACGGGAAACCGGTTGTCCTTGAGCAGGACATTCAGACTTTCCGGATACTGGCCGGTGCTGCCTGGTGAACTTTTGTAATACGAATCAATGGCAGCGACAATCTGCCCTGCCCGGAAAAAAAGTTCCTGCTCTTTTTCCCTTTTCACAATGGTGCTCCATTGTTTCTGGACCACCATCAGAGAAGCGGAAATCACAATGATCATCAGCAGGGCTGCCGGATAGGTAAATCCGTTTTCACCACTCATTGTACGGAGTTCCATAAAGGCTGACTTTGTTGCTGCCGCTGTGGATATCAAAAATACCGGACACACCGTCTCCTTCCGGCGCCGTCAAAATCCAGGTATCGGTTTTTCCGGTGAACGGATCCATTGGAACTGCCCGGATATACCGTTTTGAAACCAGGTCTTCCAGGGTCTGGGGATAGTCGCCATGGTCTGCGTAATATTGATCGATCACATCCCTGATATGAAACAGGGAATTTCGCAGCGAGGCTTCCTTGGCCCGGATGATCGACCGCTGGAAACTGGGGGCTGCAATTGTTGCAAGAATGCTGATGATGGCGATCACCGTCATCATCTCTATCAATGTAAACCCTTTGGAATTTTTCATTTTACCAGTCCCTGTAATCGGTTCCGTCCAGACCCTTTCGATCGCTCAACGAGTAAACATCATAGACATCCTGACCGCCCCACACGCGGCTGTCAGGATCATCTGCATAGGATCTGAGCCCCCACTTTCCATCTTCCACCATGGGATCTTTGGGAATTCTGCGTAAAAATTTCTTTTTTTCCCCGGTTGCGGTCTGCAGATCCACTCCGGTCATGAGGGTTTCCAGCGTTTTGGGATATCCGCTGGCCCCGGGGCTCAACGGAATCACATTCTGATCTGCCAGTTTTTTATACTCATCCAGAGCGGTGCGGATCACCCGCAGGTGGTTTCGCAGCTCCAGCTCTTTGGTCCGGGTGTAGACCACCTGGGATAACGGCAGAATTCCAGCGGCCAGGATCGAGAGAATGGCCACCGTGGCCAGCATTTCAATGAGGGTAAAACCGCTGTTTTTATTTCTGGTACACATAATCCCTGTCAACAATATGGATATCCTTTGGAAAGATCTCCAGCTTTAACATTGCCTGACGGGCATTCTCTGCCTTTTGATAGGCGTCATACTGCCCGATGAAAACCCGGTGAAAGGTTCCCTTGTTTTCAATCTGAGCCGGCATCACCCAGGCAGAATATCCCTGAAGCTCATAAAATGCCTTTTTCATCAGGGCATCTGCCTCATCTTTGGAAGAATACACCTGGATGCTGAAATACTGATCCGTGGGCAGAAAGATGTCTGTCTGAAGACGTGCAATATAGTCATTATCCGGTATATCGTTGTAATCGGTCTGCTTCCGGATCTTCTCTTCCATGGGCACTTCCTGGCTGACCGATTCTTCCGTTCCGGACCAGAAGGCGGCAATCTCCTTTTCCGGGACATCCTGGGCCCGGATGATCACCGGTGTAATGGTCATGAGGATGTCGGTTTTAATATTTTCCGAGTTCTCAGATGAAAAAAGCCGTCCCATGACCGGAACATCGCCAAAGAGGGGGATTCTCTGGTAAGTGGCCCGGTCTTCATCCTCGATCAGCCCGCCGATAATTACGCTGTCACCGTCATTGACGGTCAGTACCGTACTGGTGCTTCGGGTCTTGATCGCAAACTGGGGGTCATCCGTCGTACCCACATTATTGCCCAGGGCACTGATTTCAATGCTCAGCGTCAAGGTAACCTGCCCGAACATGTTGATCACCGGTTCCGTCACCAGCTTCACCCCCACATCCTGGTACAGAAAATCATACGTGGTGGTGCCGTCGGTCTGAACCTTGCGGTTGGACCGCAACGGCACTTTCTCACCGATCAGGATCGAGGCCTTTTCAGAGCTGCTCACCCGCACCTGGGGCTTGGCCAGAATCCGGGTGTCCCCGTCTTTTTTCAGCAGTTTCAAGGTGGCGGTGGGCAGCGACAGGTACAGCTCATTGCTGGTGATCCTGCTGATATCCTTGATCGATCCCAGAGTGGCCAGGCCGAAATTGGTGTCATTGTCAATGCCGGAGCTGGTTTCACTGATGCCAAAAGTGATGCTCTCGGAAATGGAAAGCCCCAGGTCCTTTTCCCTTTTCCGGGACACCTCCATGATTTCCACGTTCAGCACCAGTTCAGAAGGGGTCCGGTCGTTGGCTTTGATAATCCTGCCGGCGCTGTCAACGCTCTCTTTTGACCCCCGTATGGTCACGGCATTGAGTTTCTCGTTGGCGATGATGTCTTTGGATTTCAGGATCTTGGTCAGAATCGCCACTGCATCCTTGGATTTTAAATATGACAGATAAAATGTCTTAACGTACAGGTCATCATATTCCTTGGCCTTGGCAGGCGTGTCCGGATAGATCAGCATGGTTTTGCGATTGATCATTTTGGCTTTAAGGGAATTGGTCTTTAAAATCACCTCCAGAAACCGGTCAAAACTGACATCCGTCATGAAAAGCGTCACCGGTGTTTCCTTGACATCTTTGTCAAAGATAAAATTGATCCCGCTGATTTTGGAGAGAATTTCAAAAACATTCAGCACCGGTGTTTTCTTAAACTTCAAGGAGATCGGGTCGTTTGACCGCAAATCCAGCCGGAACCGGGACAGCGCTTCCGGATGTTTCTTGAATTTTTCCAGTGCAGCAACCGCTTCCTGGTTCTCCGAATCCAGCTGGACTGCTTTTTGAAAAGATGTTTTTGCCCCTTCATAATCCCCGGTCCGGATCTGTTTTTCCCCTTTTTCAGTGTAATAGGCAGATTCTTTCATCCGCTTGGTCTGGTCGATCAGCTCAATCGCTCTGTGGTTGGAAGAATAAAATGCAATGCTGACCTGGAGTTCTTCAATGGCTTCTTTATAAAATTTGTTGGATATCAGCTCCATGGCCTTTCGCATATGGGCCAGGGACGCTTTTTGTTTGGCATCGTTGAGCCGCAGCTGGAGGTCAAGGTTGTCCGGGTCTTCCTGAAGGGCCATGTTGTAACGTTCAACCGCTGCATCAAAATCCTTTTCCACGGCAAACTGTTCTGCTTTGATCTGGTTGGCATTCTTCGATGCGCATCCGTGAAGCAGCGCTGCTGCCAGCACCAGGGCAATTAACATGACCCCTGATCCCCACCCCTTTTTATTCATCATTGAACTCCCTCATATCCAGATGGAATGTTTCATTCAGATCCAAGGCCTTGATCGTCAAATAGTGATCCTGGATATCTTCAATTAAAAATTTCCCGTCGATCCGATCGCCCTGCTTTGCCACAAGAACCAGTTTGTTTTTGGCAAGAAAAACCGATGTATGCTCCCGGGTTTGATACACCCCGTACCAGGTATAGGAGGTCAGATACTCCCGGATTCCGGCGATCAGTGCCTCACGCGATACCGCCTCATCCTGCTGTGCCGATGTGGTTTTTGCCGCAACCGTTGCCGGCGGTTTGATCTTCTTCCGGGTCTTTTCAGGCGGCTGATAAACGGAAAACAGGTTCTGATGCATTTTTGCCGATGCCGCAGGACGGTTGAGAAACTGCTGGATCATTGCATCACCCCGGGGTGCCAGGCCGGTTTTTTCCGGCGGCACTGCTGGCTGCCCGGTATGGGTCAGCTGATCCACTTCCTGATGAACAAACGGGTTAAGTACCCGGTAAACCACACTGATGATCAAAAGAATCAAAACAGCAATCAACACAATGGTTTTCCGATCCGCTTTCATACCTGCCCCTGTTTTTTAAAAAACGCCACCAGCTCCAGTGTCATCTGCAGTTTGTCTGAAGGTTCTTTTTCCCGGGCAATCTGAACCGCATCAATATAGACCAGTCCGTCAAGATTCTGAAGATCAACCAGAAGCTGTTTCATTCTGCTGTACGTCCCGGTGACACGTATCCGGGTGCTGTAGGCAACCAGGTCGGGATGCCCGCTGTCCTGCGGCACAAACACCAGGCTGTCTTTCACATCAAGGCTGTTTTGATCGGTCAGTGTCCGGACAGAAGCTGCATACCAGGTAAACATCACTGCTTCAGGAATCTGCTGGAGCAGCAGCTGGATACTGTCTGCCCTGCGGTCAGTCTTTTCAGGTGACTGCTCCGCTGTCCGGGCCATGTCGGTTCTGACAGACGCAACTGTTTTCTGCAGGGTTTTAATGGTGTCATGCTGCTGACCAATGCCATAAACCCTGACGATATAATTGCCGAAAATCACCAGGCAGCAGACCAGCAATATGACTTTATATTTTCGGGCCATTGCCGTCACCTGCCTGCATCAGGGTTAATTCAAATGCAATCTGCCGGTTTTCAAGGATCTCCTGCCGGGACAGATGCACGGTAAACACAGGGGAGCGGTCCAGATCAACAATAAACCGGGAAACCGCATCCACATCATGGGACCTGCCGCTGATACGCACCGTATCCAGGTTCTGTGCAAAAACCACTGCATCGATATCCAGCGTTTCCGGCTTGATCCGCTCAAGTTCCGTCAGGATCTGCGGCAGCGGAAACACCGCCTTTTTCACAATCGGTGAAAAAAACGCCAGGTTTTCTGCACGTTTTGCTGAATCCGTGTCCGGGGGTTCCGGCATACGGTTTTCCCGGGCACGGGCACTGATCTGTGCCATCCGCATCTCATACGTGTCAATCACACGGGAGTTGGCAATATAATCATAGGCATTCAACACGGTTACTGCACAGGCTGCAACCACGAGCACCGCAACCAGTGCCTTGACACGTCTGTTTCGGATGCCCCTGGTTGCCGTCAGGTTGATGTTGACAGGTTTCATCGGTTGTTAAATCCCCTGTGCTGCGCCAATGGCGCTGGTGTAAAAATGCAGGGGTTTGTTTTCCGGGCGGCTCACAAATGTCTTGTCAAACCCGATCAGCTGTTTTTCCTCGATAATATGAAACTCCAGATTTTCAATATCAGTGAGAACCTGCCCCATCTGGGCGCCGGATTTGATGTGCGAGGCGATATAAAACCGCTCAATGGCAAAATCCGGGTGTTCTGCATTGTAATACTGGATCAGAAGATCCGTATCATTGATGGCACTGCCGCTATGACCGCTGAGCAGTCCTTTTTTGATGGTTTTATAAAAAACAGGGCTGCCATCCAGAAACACAAAAATATTCACAAATTCATCAAACATGCCCAGAAAAGCGACATTTCCGTCTTCAGGAACCTTCTGCGAATAAAAATCAAACTGGGCAAGACCGGCAGGAGAAATCATCTTCGGACGGATACCTGCCTGCTGGAACGCGGCTTCATATTGAACCATCACCGGTTCCATGGCCATGGCAATCAGGAAAACAAAACTGCCGGCCAGATTCTTTCCCATGGGTTTCCAGGAAATCCGCAATTCATCTTCAGACAGGTTCAATGACGTGGTGATATCCCACACGATCATTTCATGGGTCTGCTCAGGATCACCTGGCAGTTCGGGAAATGTCTTGATCACAACTTTGATGCAGGTGTCAGGCAGCGCAATTCCCGCGGTTGCACTGCCGGTGTCCCCGCAGCACTTTTTC
>JAABSK010000057.1 GCA_011390435.1 Desulfobacteraceae bacterium
AGCGCATTGTATTATTATTCTTTTCGTACAGCTGCATTTGAAAAAAACCAGGCAGATGCAGCTGCAAGGCTCAATCTGCTGAGTGATCAGTTGTCAACCCATCTGTCCGAGCACATTAAATCGGTCAAGGCCTTATCCGGCATCAGGGAACTGCGATATGCCCTGTTGAATACCTCTCTTGAAACCCTGTATCAAGCCAATCAGATTCTTGATCTTTTTACTGCCAGTCTTGATCTTGAAGTTTCTTACCTGATCGATTCCAGCGGCGTTACCCTATGTTCCAGCAACCGGAATGAAAAAGATTCTTTTGTGGGGCATGATTTTTCACGCAATGCAACAGCTGCAACCTATCTGGCCTTGGGAAGCACATCCAATGTCAGAGGCGTGTATTATGCTCACCCGGTATTTGACGGGCACACCGGTACGGTCATTGGTGTGGCCGTGATGAAAGCGGCGGTGGAACCTGTTGAAAAACGGCTGTTTTCCGGATATGAAGACGTTCTGATGTTTGTCAGTCCCGAGGGCATGATTTTTATTTCAAATCAAACCGAACGGGTCTTTCAACTGCTGTGGGAGATCACGGAAGAAGAGGCAGACCGCCTGGTGGATTCCCGGCAGTTCGGCAACGGTCCCTGGGAATGGAGCGGGTTTTTTAAAAAAGATCAGACAAATGTCATTGATGCGGATAATGAAAAATATCTGATTGCCCAGCGGGAAGTTACCCATTATCCAGGGTGGAAAATTATCAGCCTCAGAAAACATAAAGATATTGAACGCCTGGTCTCGGAACCGTTTGCCCGGATACTGGGTCCGGTGATTCTGCTGATCTTGATTCTGGTCTCTGTTTTGATCCTGATGCTTTACCGGCTGGGTATCCAGGAAATCGCCCAGCGGAAAAAAGCGGAAAAAGAACTTCGGCTCAGTGAAGAGCGCTATCGTCATATTTATCACAAAACCCCGGTAATGCTCCATTCCATTGATACGCAAGGCTGGATTATCCGGGTGTCAGATCACTGGCTGGATGTGATGGGGTATGACCGGGATGCTGTGATCGGTCGGCAATTGACTGATTTTTTTACGCCGGAGTCCAGGCAATATGCCCACGATGTGATTTTCCCGGAATTTTTCAAGACCGGCTTCTGCAAGGATATCGCCTATACCTATGTCAAAAGAAATGGTGAATGCCTTGATATTATGTTGTCCTGCTATGGCGTGCGGGATGAGGACGGCCAGATTATCAGGTCTCTGGCGGTGAGCGTGGATGTCACGGAAAAAAACCGTGCGCAGAAGGATCTTCAGATCGCCACGGAAAAACTGTCCCAGTACTCTCATGATCTTGAGCAGCAGGTGCACAAACGGACGGCCCAGCTGGAAGCCTCCAGAGAGCATCTGAAAAAAATGTCCAAAAATATCATTGCGTCACAGGAAAGGGAAAAAGCCCAGGTGGCCAGAGAGCTTCACGATCATCTGGGACAGGTGCTGACCGCTCTCCGGATTGATGCGGTATGGGTGGAACAAACGTTAACCCGGCAGGATCAAGCAGCCGGTGAACGGGCCAGAAAAATGCGCCTGCTGATTGAGGATACCATTAATGATGTCCGGGATATGGCGTACCGGTTGAGGCCCAGGGTGCTGGATGATCTGGGGCTGGCCGATGCTCTGGAATCACTTTTGTCAGATTTTGAGCGGCGTTCGAATGTATCGTGCGTGTTTAAGCACGAGCCGGTTTTTGGTATTGACGACACCCTGTCAACAGCATTGTACCGGATCGGGCAGGAAGCCGTGACCAATGCGCTGCGCCATTCCGGTGCCACCAGTATTGTTGTGGAACTGATTCCGGATGAAAAAGGCATTGTGCTGACGATTGAAGACAATGGCTGCGGGTTTGACACCCGGAAAAGTGAAACCGTTAACGGGTTCGGTCTGGAAGGAATGAAAGAGCGGGCCAGTCTTGTGGGAGGGAAACTTGACATTTCATCACTGCCGTCCAGGGGAACCCGGATTTGCTGCAAGGTAAAAATAAAAGGATGATCCATGATCAAAGTATTGCTGGCCGATGATCACAGCATTGTCAGGGAAGGATTGCGAAAAGTTCTGGAGGAGAGCCGGGAGATCGAAGTCATCGCTGAAGCGGCAGACGGTGAAACCGCGCTTGACAAGGCCATGAAAGAAAAGCCGGATGTGGCTGTGGTGGATATTTCAATGCCGGGGTTGGATGGTATTGAAGTGGTTGACCGCCTGAAGAGCTATTGTGCGGAGATACCGGTTTTGATCTTGACCATGCATGAAGAAGAACAATATGTCATCCGGGCCATTGAAGCCGGGGCCATGGGGTATGTTACCAAACAGTCTGCTCCTGAACAACTGGTGTCTGCCGTAAAAAAAATTTATTCAGGAGGGCGGTATTTAACGGAAAAAGCCAGCGAAGCACTGGCCCTTCGTCTTATCCGGGGCAGCCGAAATCCGGGCGTGGGTGAATCATTGTCCATGCGGGAGCTTCAGGTGCTGCGAAAGCTGGCACTGGGGGCCACAAACAAAGAGATCGCTGTTACGTACAATATCAGTATTAAAACCGTTGACACCTATCGATCCAGGGTTTTAAAAAAGCTGGGTCTCAGAAACAATGCAGATCTGTCCCGCTATGCCATCCAGAATAAACTGGTGGAGGTATAGGCGGGACAATGTCTTCTGTGGATCTTATGCCGCTTTTCTGAACAGTCCTTTGAGGTTGTTGATCCATATGCCGCTCAACAGCCATGCATAAAGCCATGTTGCAAACGTGATCAAAACAAAAACAATGATGATATCCCGGGGGGTGCCATTCAGGGAAAAACCAGGAACATAGCCGAACAGGATGGGACCCAGGTATAAAAATTTGGCAAATTTAAAAGAGGTGAACGCAGTTTTCCACATATTGGCTTTGGCAATGGTTGCCCCTGCAAAAGCTGCAATGCATACCGGTGGCGTGATGTTGGAATCCTGGGACAGCCAGTACACAATCATGTGGGCGGCAATTTCATTGACGCCCAGATGGGTCAGTGCGGGTACTGCCACCACTGCGGTGATCAGATAGGCTGCGGTTACCGGAACGCCCATACCCAGTACCAGGGATGCCAGTGCCACCAGAAGAATGGTCAGCAGCAGGGAACCGCCAGCCAGCTCGATCATGATGTCGGCAAAGGTCAGCACCAGGCCGGAAAAGGTGAGAACACCGATGATGATTCCGATGATCCCCACGGTTGCGCCGATTTTCAGGCTGTTTTCCGTTCCGCTTCTGGCCGCTTCAACAAAGCGTTTTGGTCCGATCCGGGTTTCTTTTCGCGCCCAGGAAATCACAATGCAGGACACCAGGCCGATAATTGCGGCATATCCCGGTGAAAATCCATACAGCATTAAAACCGTGATCACTGCCAGCGGCAAAATGTAAAACCATTGCTTTTTAAAAATCTCCATGGCAGATTGCTTGGATTTTTCTCCCACAATATTGTACTTTTTGGCTTCATAGTGGACCATACAGAACACACTGAAAAAATACATGAATGCCGGAAAAATGGCCACCAGCATGATCGTGGAATAGGGCACGCCGGTCAGTTCCGCCATGATGAATCCGCCGGCACCCATGATCGGCGGCATGAACATACCGCCGATAGAGGCCGCCGGCTCGATCCCGCCGGCAACATGGGGTTTGAAGCCGGCTTTTTTCATCATGGGAATGGTGAACATACCGGTGGAGACTGTGTTGGCAATGGCAGATCCTGAAATCGACCCAAACAGGCCTGAGGCAATCACCGACACTTTGCCGGGGCCGCCGATTTTATGGCCGACCGCAGCCAGCGGCCAGTCAATGAAAAATTTCTGAGCCCCGCATTTTTCCAGAAAGGCCCCGAACAATACAAATAAAATCACATAGGTGGCCAGGACATTGGCCATAATGCCGAACACCCCGTCACTTTTGTAGAAAATACTGACACACAGTTCGGTAAACGGGGCACCTGCATGGGAAACAAGATCCGGGGCCATGTATCCGTAAACCCCATACAGCAGCATGAGAACGCCTAAAAAAACAAAGACGATGCCCACCACCCGCCTTGCCAGTTCAATACCAATTAAAACCCCGATAATGGCAAAAACCATATCAACAGATGTTTCCGCACCTGTCCGGTAGTTGATGGTTTCAAACATGAAAATCCAGTATCCGATGGAAACAGCGGACAGGAGAATGAGCAGGTAATCCACCACCCGCATGATGGTGGATTTGCTCTTGTACATCAGGAAGACAAGCAGGTAGGTGATGATCACATAAACCCCCCGGTGATACTGGGTGGCCATGGGCTGCACAACCGCAGCCCATGCATAAAACAACACCAGGATGACTGCGCAGGCATCAAACAGCAGTTTTTCAAACTTGTTCAGGTTTTCGTACACGATTTGCCTTCCTTGTGTTTCAGGTTATTTCAAAAAGCCTTTTTCTTTCCAGAATTTCTGGGCCCCTGGATGGAACGGAGTGACAATTCCTGTGGTGCCGGTCTCAAGCGACATCTCTTTAAAGGTTTTTTTCTGCTCTTTCATATGGGCCAGGCCTTTTTCCGTGTAGATCTTGGACAGCATGGTATATACGATGTCGTCAGATACCTTTGCATTGGCCACCCACAGGGTAGAATCCTGAAAGGATGCCACATCTGCATCCACCCCTTTATACGTCTTTGCCGGAATCGTCAGCTTTGCAAAATACGGGTATTTGGCATAAAACCCACTGGTCCTGGCATCGGCATCCAAATCCACCATGGCAATATCATTGGTCTGTGCAGCCATGATCACAGCGCCGCTGGGAAATGCGGTAAACAGCCAGAACGCATCCAGCTGGTTGTTTCCAAAAGCCTGGGCAGCGTCATTATATCCCATGGCATTCCGTTCGATCTTGTCCCATACGCCCATGTGGTTGAAAAAAAGTTCGCAATTGGCAAAAGCACCGGAACCGGCATTGCCCACCCCCACTTTTTTTCCGACAAGATCTTTGACACTGGTGATGCCTGAGTCTTTCCGGACAACCAGCTGGGCGGGTGCACCATAGAGCCAGGCCACAGCCAGAACATCTTCATATTTGGAGGAGTCATTTTTCATCATTCCGTTGCGGCCCATATACACGTGGCCGGAATAGACAACACTCATGTGCTGGCGGCCAGCATTGGTTTTTCGCAGGTTTTCAACAGACCCTGCAGAAGACTGTGCCTGGACTTTAAAATCCGGAATTTCCTTGATGGGCTTGTAGACCTGGATGGCATTGGCCACCACCTGAAAGGTTCCGCCGGCAGGTCCACCGCCGAACACGATCCGTTCTTTTGCAAAACTGCTCTGGCACAGCGCCAGACTGAGCAGGGCAATGATCCCGATGATTGAAAATTGTCTTGATTTCATGTGTTCCTCCTGAGTTTGATATTTAAGGTACCTGACTCTGACATTTCAGTAGGATAGAACCTTAACAGATGAAACAAAAGCGAATCAATTGGAGAATTTCTGATTGTTTTGTAGGAAAATTTCTTACACAGTGTGGGTGGGGTTCAGAAAGATCAGGCAATCACCTGGTCAATGGTTGAGAAAAGATGGCTGAAACGGGCACCATCTGTTGAATGGGTTTTATAAAATTCAAGGCATTGTCCGACAATACCCAGGACCTGTTCGTGGGTCTTGATACCGGGTATTTCCATGGCCAGACGGGGATGCCGCCCCAGGCGGCCGCCTATCATCACGCGAAAGCCTTTCTGCTGTGGATACAGGTGGCCGGTGGGACAGTTCCGGATGCACTGGGTGCACATCAGGCAGCGGTCCGGGTTCAGAACCGGCCCTGGCGGGTGATCGGCCAGAAAAATGGCCTTTTCCCTGCAGGCGGTCACACAGGTGCCGCACTTGCTGCAGGCGGCATCCGATATTCCAGGCAGGACAGCACAGATGATTCCGATATCCACAATCTGGGGGCGGGAACAGGCATTGGGGCAGCCAGCAATTGCCACTTTGAAGCTGTGGTGCGCCCGTAACGGACCGGACAGGGATTGGTTGAGAAATCCCGGGATATCAGCAGCTTCCAGTTTGCTGCTGATATCCCGGATCAGGGAGGCGCTGGTGCACGCGGCATGGGGACACCCGGATCTGCCGCGGCAGGAAGACAGTACAGATGCGCTGGCCTGTTTTTCTGCAGACCGGTCAGAAGTCATGTGACAATTTTTCCCTGGGGGCTGACCACAATCTCTTTGAATGGAATGTCCATGCCGGATTGTGCCAGGGCTTTTTTGATGATCATGGGCAATGCACTGCAGCAAGGCACTTCCATGATGACCGACGTAATACTTTTGATGCCTGAGACGGCAAAGACCTGGGCCAGTTTTTCGACATATGCAGGGGCATCATCAAATTTGGGACATCCAATCATGACGGCTTTCCCCTTCAGAAAATCCGCATGAAAAGAGGGGTATGCCACAGGGACACAATCTGCAGCGATCAAAAGATCAGCACCTTTTAAAAATGGTGCACCCGGTGGAACCAGTTTGATTTGAACCGGCCAGTGGCCGAGGGCGGACAAACCGCCGGAAGCCTGAACTGCCGGCGAATTGGCACAGCCGCAGGCATCCCCCGCTGCCGTGGCATCTGCAAAGGTCTGAATGGTTGAAGAGGGACAGCCACAGGCAATGGTCTGGGACGTATTTTCTGTTTCCTGTCTGCTTTTAAGCAGTTCCTCTACTGCGGCTTCGTCAAAATCATCCGCTTCCCGCTCAATGATTTTCAGAGCGTCTTCAGGACAGTCGCCAATACAGGCACCCAGTCCGTCGCAATACTTGTCCGCAATGACTTTGGCTTTTCCATCAATAATCTGGATGGCGCCTTCTGCACAGGCCAGGACACAATTGCCGCATCCATTGCAGCGCTCTTCATCGATCTCGATTATTTTTCTCATTACTTTCATCACATCTCTCCTCATGGTTTTGGCATTGTTGTGTCTAAGATTTTGGCATCAGTACCTGTCTGGCCAGTTCATTTCCGGCAGCGGTTAAAAACAGCCGGTCCAGCTTGGCTGAAAATGCGTCTTCAGCCACGGACGCTTTTTGCTCACATACTGCCATATGGGCAAGCATGTCTGCATCGTGCAGGATTTTGCGGCTCAGCGAATCTGTTTCGCCGGTGGCATGGCGCTCAGACACGAGCGTTACAACCGCTTCGATCAATTCCTCTTTGGCGCCCAGTTTTTCCATCAGGGTTCTGGCCACCCGAGGACTCTCTTTTTGAACATGTTCCCGTGCATCAGAGCCATATTTTTCCACGGCGGTTTTGACACCGATATCATACAGGTAGGCTGCGCACAGGACCACCGGCAGGTTGGCTTTTTCTTTCTTGCCGATTTTTTCTGCATAACCCGCCATTTTGGCGGCGTGACCGATGCGTTTGAAATCCGTTCCCAGGTATTTTTTCATTTCCACGGCCACCCGGTCTTTGAGCAGATCATCCCGCTGGGCAACAAATTCTTCCGGAAGGGTGCCAAGGCATTGCTCTGCAAATTTGCAGTAGGATGCGCAGCCAAAATCCATTTTGGGATTGACGATCTTTTTGTGGCAGCCATCACAGCGCCTGGTGGCGTCATCCTTGAAAAATTCCATGGGATAGCCGCATTCCGGGCATTGTGTTTCAAAGATGGCTTCTTCGTTCCAGTATTGGGTGTCCTGTCCCGGGCATTTCATTTTCAGCCTCCTTTATGAACAAAGCGCTGCTGGCGTGTTTGACAGCAGCACTTTCATTGATCATTATTTGCCCTGCATCATGGCAGCAACGTCCGTGTCAGGGTCAGTGATGGGTTTGATGTTAAAGTTTTCCACCAGCACATTCAGTACCGCCGGCGACACAAAAGCCGGTAATGTGGGCCCAAGACGGATGCCTTTGACGCCCAGGTGCAGCAGGGCCAGAAGAACTGCCACGGCTTTTTGTTCATACCATCCGATATCAAAGGACAAAGGCAGTTCGTTAATATCATCAAGGCCAAACACTTCTTTGAGTTTTAAGGCGATTACAGCCAGAGAGTAGCAGTCATTGCATTGTCCGGCATCCAGCACTCTGGGGATGCCACCGATATCACCAAGATTTAATTTATTATAACGGTATTTGGCACATCCAGCCGTGAGGATGACAGCATCCTGCGGCAGCTTTTCCGCCACATCCGTGAAATACTGGCGGTCTTTCTGGCGGCCGTCACATCCGGCCATGACGACAAAACGCTTGATTGCACCGGATTTGACGGCGTCCACTACTTTGTCTGCAAGGGCCAGGACCTGATTGTGGGCAAATCCGCCGACAATGGTTCCGGTCTCGATCTCAGTGGGCGGGGCGCAGGTTCTGGCCTGTTCCACAATGGCGGAAAAATCTTTGGCACGACCCGCTGCCCGTTCCGGAATATGGGGGGTGTCAGGATAGGATACCACACCGGTGGTGAACAGCCTGTCCTGATAGGTGGTGCTTTTTTTCATGGGAACCAGGCAGTTGGTGGTCATGAGAATGGGACCGTTAAAAGATTCAAACTCCTGATTCTGGTGCCACCATGACCCACCGTAATTGCCCTTGAGGTGCGCATATTTCTTGAACGCCGGATAATAATTGGCCGGCAGCATTTCGCCATGGGTGTAAACATCCACACCTGTTCCTTCGGTCTGTTTTAAAAGTTCTTCCATGTCTTTAAGATCATGTCCGGAGATCAGTATTCCAGGATTTGTTCCCACACCAATGTTGACCTGGCTCAGTTCTGGATGGCCGTAGGCAGTGGTGTTGGCTTCATCCAGGGCCGCCATGGTGGTCACGGTGATTTCACCGGCTTTGAGCACATTGGCCACCATGTCATCAACTGAAAGTTCTTCTGTGGTGGCAGCAAGGGCGTCATAGAGAAAATTCCATATCTCATCCCGGGTAACCCCCAGAACCGCAGCATGATCGGCATAGGCGGCAATTCCTTTCAGGCCAAGAATCAACAGCTCGCGCAAGGAACGGACATCTTCGTTTTCCGTTGCCAGTACCCCGACAGACGCAGCTTTGGCTTTAAATTCAGACACATCTGTGGAAAACCAGGTGGCGCTGTCGTGAAGATCATCACCGATCTGGTCCTTTACAGATGCGTACAGCTCTTTTTTGACATCCTGCGCCTGGTTGATCCAGGCAATGATATTCTCATCGTTGAAATTGACATTGGTAATGGTGGTGAACAACGCCTGGGCAATGAACCTGCCGGTTTTTTCCGGAACAGCAATCCCAGCTGCCCGGGCTTTTTTAGCGATCACACCGATCCCTTTAAGAGTGAAGATGAGAAGATCCTGCAGATCAGCAGTCGTTCCCTCTTTTCCGCACATGCCTGTGATGGTACATCCCTGTCCTTTGGCTGCTTCCTGACATTGAAAACAAAACATTTGATTTTTCTCCTTGACTGATTGAGTTATCGAACAATTGATCTTTACATCGTGAATTGAAATTAATATAAAAACAGGGAAGCCGCCTTGACCTGAATCAAGAGATCAATTTTTTTTCAGGGAAAATAAGAAATTGCAGCACTTTTTTCAACAGCACCTACAGGAGAATCATACATTATCAACAGTTTAAAAACAATCCCGCTCTTTTCCGGCCTCTGTGATGACCACCTGCAGAAAATCGTGGAAATTGCCACCACCCTGATCTTTGACAAGGGACAGATGATTTTCAGTGAAGGAGATGATGGAAATGGGGTCTACATGGTTGAAACAGGGAAAATCAAGGTGTTCAAGCTTTCTGTTGACGGCAAAGAACAGATTCTGCATATTTACGGCCCAGGCCATACCTTTGGTGAAGTCCCGGTTTTTGAAGGCAGGCACTTTCCAGCATCATCCATGGCCCTTGAAAAATCCAGCATTATTTTTATTCCCCGCAAAAAATTTGTCACCCTGATCACTCAGACTCCGGGGCTTGCCCTGAATCTTCTGGCAGATCTTTCCCGGCGCTTGCGGGAGTTTACTGTTCAGATTGAAAACCTGAGCCTCAAAGAGGTGCCGGCAAGACTGGCCGCCTATGTTGTTACGCTGTCAGAAGAGCAGGACAGCCAGGCAGCGGTTTTGCTGCCGATATCTAAGGTTCAATTGTCCAATCTGATCGGGACAACCCCTGAAACCATCTCCAGGATATTAAAGAAAATGATGGATACCGGATTGATTGATGTACAGACAAAAACCATTATCATAAATGACTTTCAGGGACTGGTGGATCTGTCTCAGACCGGATAACCGATCGATATGAGCTTTTTTTTCATTTTCACCACCCTTTTGATTCTGGTGTATGCCTATACCGGCCTTCGCCTGATTCCGTCTCTGCTGTCTTCGAAAGCGGCTGTTGCCGGATGGTGTCTGCTGTCAGCCGCGTTTCTGACGTTGATTGTTCACCTGTATTTTCGCATCAATGATCTGATGCCTGGCGTTTCATATCTGCTTGCCTGGACAGGATATACCGGTCTTGGACTGGTCAGTGTTCTGTTTTGCCTGGTGATTGTCAGGGATGGGCTGCTGTTGCCGCTGTGGGTGACGCAGATCGTTGCACACTCCGGCAGCGTTGAGAAAAAAAAAGCAACTGCCCGGCGGCGTGCGTTTCTGGTCAAGGCCTCTGGTTGCGCTGTTGCGGCAGCCGGCGCCGGAGTCACGGGTCTGGGGCTGTTCAGAGCGCTTGAACCCCCCAGGGTTGTGCGGGTGAATATTCCGGTCAGCAAGCATCTTTCCGGCCTCAAAGGATTACAGATTCTCCAGTTCACCGACCTGCATGTGGGACCGACCATCCGCTACAATTATGTTCAGTCGGTTTGTGATATCATCCATCAGGTTCGTGCGGATATCATTGTGCTCACCGGAGATCTGGTGGACGGGTCTCCAGAATCCCTTGCCGATGATGTTGCGCCGCTCAAGGAACTGCAGGCACCCCTTGGTAAATATTTTGTCACCGGCAATCATGAATACTATTCCGGTGTGATGCGATGGATTGCGCAGATGAAAACATTGGGGTTTGATGTGCTGCTTAACGAGCACCGGGTGATCCCATACAACAATGCCCTTCTGACCCTTGCCGGTGTAACCGATATCAAGGCCGGCAGGTTTGATCAAGGTCATCGCTCAGACCCCGGAAAGGCGATCAACGGGTCTCCTGAAAACAGCTTCAAGCTTTTGTGTGCCCATCATCCTGCCAGTATCTACCAGGCAGCTCCGGCTGGATTTGATCTCCAGATTTCCGGCCATACACACGGAGGACAGTATTTCCCCTTTAATTATTTTGTTCTGTTGGAACATCCCTTTGTCAAAGGGATGTATCTTTACGGGGACACGCAGTTGTATGTCAGCCAGGGAACGGGATACTGGGGCCCGCCCCTGCGGCTGGGAACCTTTCCTGAGATTACGGTATTTCAATTTATTTGATGGATTTACACAACGGGTTCTGGTATAACCGGTTCTGTATTAAAATCGATAACGTCAATTCCCGTTTGCCGGCAATACTCCTGCGCGAATGGGAGGGAAATTCAACGCAATGAAACTATACCAATACCCATCTGATGATGCGGAAAAACAGGTTCAGGCAACTATTGACAGAGGCCTGGGGTTTTCAACCGACGACCAGGCAGCTGTGGAAGCCATTCTTGAAAATGTCAAAACCCGGGGGGATGCAGCCCTGGTGGAATATACCCGTCAGTTTGACTCCCAGAACGTGACGGTTGACTCGCTGAAGGTCACCCCCGGTGAAATTGATGCTGCTTTGGAAATGGTGGACACGGATTTTATAAAAACGCTGGAGCGTTCCATCCATCAACTGGAGTACTACCATGCCAAACAGACGGAAAATTCCTGGATTGATACCCCGCGAAGCGGTGTGATGGTGGGGCAGCTGGTGAAGCCGGTCAGTGCGGCTGGTGTTTATGCCCCCGGTGCCAAGGGCGGCACAACCCCGCTGGTATCGTCCGTGCTCATGGGTGCGATTCCAGCCAAGGTGGCGAAAGTGCCGTCGATTTACCTGGTAACTCCGCCCATGGCCGATGGCCGGATTAATCCGTATCTGCTTGCTGCTGCTCATAAAACCGGAGTTGATTCAGTGTTCAAGGCAGGAAGCGCCTGGGCCATTGCCGCCCTTGCCTATGGCACTGAAACCATTCCAAAGGTGGATGTGATTGTGGGGCCGGGCAATGTTTATGTCACTCTGGCAAAAAAGATGGTTTCCGGGACCGTTGGTATTGATCTGATCGCAGGTCCCAGCGAGATTCTCATCATTGCAGACAAGGATGCCGACCCGGACTTTCTGGCGGCGGATCTTTTGTCCCAGGCTGAGCATGATGTCATGGCTTCCTCCATTCTGGTCACTGA